>JAMFSG010000189.1 GCA_026225155.1 Verrucomicrobiota bacterium | reverse complement strand
CCGATTTACAGCCGCAAAAATAAAATTTGCGGCGTGTGCGAAAAACCGCTGCCAAAAGAACTTTTGATGAATGATGCGGAAATCGCCTTTTGGAAAAAGGAAATGGATCAGGAGGAAAAATGCGCAAAAGGATTTGAACAACAGATGAACGATGTCGGACCTCATGATGGACACGGCGGCATTGGTAGCATGATTTGAACATGATCACTTTTCTCCACGGCAAACTCGTCGAAGCGCTGCCCACGCAAGTCGTCGTGGACGTGAATGGCGTCGGCTACGAAGTTTTGATTCCGCTGTCGTCGTTCGAAAAATTGCCGTCACCCGGCCACGAAATAAAATTGCTCACGCAACTGATCGTCCGCGAAGACGCGCACATCCTTTACGGTTTTGCGACGGTGACGGAACGCGATCTGTTTCGGATGCTCATCCACAACGTCAGCGGCATCGGGCCGAAAACCGCGCTGAACATTTTGAGCGGCATGAACGCTGTCACGTTTCGCGGCGCGGTGGCGAACAGCGACGTGAAATCGCTTTCGCAAATTTCCGGTGTCGGCAAAAAAACCGCCGAACGAATTGTCGTGGAACTGCGCGATAAAATCGGCGCGGCGGGCGCGCTCGAAGCCGCGAGTGCGAAACATGGACTTTCGGCCGACGACCAAAAAATCAACGACGCCGTGCTCGCGCTCATGGCGCTCGGCTTCAAACAAGTCGAGGCGCACGACACCGTTCGCGCCGCGCAGGCGATGCTCGGCACATCGGCGACCGTGGAAGATCTGGTGCGCGCGAGTTTGAAAAAAGGTTGAAAATGCCTGTCGCCGAATCTCAATCTCAAATGCCCGAAGCCAAGCCAAAAAAATCCGGCGTCGTCATTCCCAACGCGCCGAAATGGCATCAGAAACTCGCGGCGTTTTTGATCTGGCTGTTCATCAGCGCCGTGGGCAAGACGATGCGTTTTCGCGTCCATGATCCGCACGATTTTTTGCAGCGCAAAGACATCGGCCCGGCGATCTTTTGTTTCTGGCATAACCGGCTCGCATTGTGCGTGGAACTGAATCTTCAATTTCGCCAGAAAAAATTTGTTCCCGCCGGCGTCGCCGGGCTCATCAGCGCGAGCAAGGACGGCGCGATGCTTGCCGCGATCTTTGAACGTTTCGGCGTGCAACCCGTGCGCGGTTCCAGCAGCCGGCGTGGCGCGCAGGCGTTGCGCGAATTGACGACGTGGGCGGAACGCGGCTATGACCTTGCCATCACGCCCGATGGCCCGCGCGGCCCGCGTTATGTTGTGGCCGAAGGTGTGACGGGCTTGGCGCAAATCACCGGCTTGCCGATTCTAACGGTGTCGTATTTTCTGAAATGGAAAATCCAGTTGAAAAGTTGGGACGGTTTTCAGATTCCAATACCATTTTCGATCTGCGAAGTGACGGCGGGAAAAATTTTTCGCGTGCCGAACGCAGCCACTGAAATCGAACGCGAAAAAATCCGGCTGGATTTGGAAGCGGAATTGCGCGCGATTTCAAAAGATTGAAAAATGATCGCTCGCGTCAGTCTGGAAATCGCGCTGCGGAAGGAATTTGATTATTCCATTCCCGCCGAACTGGCCGGACAAATTGACGTCGGCAGCCGTGTGCAAGTTCCGTTCGGCGCGCGGAAAATTCTCGGCGTCGTCACGGCGGTTGCCGAAGAATCCGCGCATACGAATCTCAAGCCGATTATAAAAGTCATCGGCGCGCAAACGCTCGTCACCGAAAAAGTCCTCAAGCTCGCGCGCTGGATCGGCGAATATTATTGCTGCGCGCCAGAGACCGCGTTGAAAAGTGTTTTGCCCGAAGCCGTGCGCAAAGAAGATGCGAGCTGGCGCGAAAGATTATTCGTCCGCGCGCTGCCGGTGAACGGTGAATTTCCCAAATTACCAAAACGTCAACATGACGTTTGGAATATTATTGAAGAGCGCCGCGAAATTTTATTGTCGGAATTGGTTGAACTCGCCGAAACGACCGCCGCAACTGTCCGCAAACTGGAAGATTGTGGCTTAATCGAAATCACTTCGGAAATTTCGGAACGCGATCCGTATGCGCGCGAACATATTTTGCCGAGCCAGCCGTTGGTGTTGAACGACGCGCAAGCGAAAGCTTTGGATTCGGTGAAGCAAGCAATGACTGGAACCGCCAGTAAAACTTTTTTGCTTCACGGCGTCACCGGTTCCGGCAAAACGGAAATTTATTTGCAAGCCATCGCGCACGCGCTGGAGCAGGGCAGGGGCGCGATCGTGCTCGTGCCGGAAATTTCGCTGACGCCGCAGACGGTCGAGCGATTCAAGGCGCGGTTCAGTTCGGGAAAATTGCAGACGCTCGTCGCGGTGTTGCATTCGCATTTGAGCGCGGGCGAACGGCACGACGAATGGCACAAAATCCGTCAGGGCAGGGCGCGCATCGTGATCGGCGCGCGCTCGGCGATTTTTGCGCCGGTCGAACCGCTCGGCCTCGTCATCGTGGACGAGGAACACGAACATACTTACAAGCAGGAAGAAGCGCCGCGTTATCATGCGCGCGACGTCGCGATCATGCGCGGCCAGATGGAAAATGCCGTCGTCGTGCTCGGCTCGGCCACGCCGTCGCTCGAAAGTTTTTACAACTGCAAACGCGGAAAATTCACGTTGCTGGAATTGCCCGAACGCGTGGACGACCAGAAAATGCCGCACGTTCGCGTCGTGGATATGCGCCAGGCCGCGCACAAAGAAAAAGGTCCGCCAATTTTTTCGCCGCAACTAAAAGAGGCCATCACGCAACGGCTCGAACGCAAAGAGCAGACGATTTTATTTTTGAACCGGCGCGGTTATTCCAGTTCATTGCAATGTCCAAAATGCGGTTTCGTCGCGAATTGTCCGAATTGCAGCATCACGCTGACTTACCATCGTGTTGATCAACGGCTTTCCTGTCACATCTGCGGCCATGTTGAAAAAGTTCCGCAAGTTTGTCCGAACGAAAAATGTAAAAATCCTGCGATCCGTTTTGCCGGCACCGGCACGCAAAAAATCGAGGAAGTGCTCGCGAAACTTTTTCCGCACGCGCGCACCAGACGCATGGACGCCGATACGATGAAACGCAAAGACGATTATCGCAACGTGCTCGGCGATTTTCGCGCGGGCAAAATTGACATCCTCGTCGGCACGCAGATGATCGCGAAGGGATTGCATTTTCCGAACGTCACGCTCGTTGGCGTCATGTATGCCGATCTCGCGCTGCATCAACCGGATTTTCGCGCGGGCGAACGCACGTTCCAACTGCTCACGCAAGTCGCCGGTCGCGCCGGTCGCGGCGATGTCGAAGGCGAGGTTTTTGTGCAAGCGTTCACGCCGTTTCATCCGGCGATCCAATTTGCGCGCCGCCACGATTTCAACGGCTTTTACGAACAGGAAATGGAATTTCGCCAGCAGTTGAAATATCCACCGTTCAGCCGCGTCGCGCTGCTCACGCTGAAAGGTCGCAACGAGGAAAAAGTAAAATTTTCCGCCGAACATTTGAAGCGTGAATTGGAAAAAAATTTGAAAAATTCTTCGACTGGTGGGGCGAGCGTCCCCGCGAGCCTTTTTGAAAATTTGAACGACGGCTCGTCGGGAGCCTCGCCCCACCAGCAAAAAAATTCGTTCAAAGATTTGATCATCGCCGGCCCCGCACCCGCGCCATTGCTGAAAGCGGAAACTTTTTACCGTTACCAAATCATGCTGCGCACATGCGCGATGAGCAAGCTGAGCCAGACGCTGGCGAAAATTGTCGCGACACTGACGTGGCCGGACGACGTGATGCTGACCGTTGATATTGATCCGGTAAGTTTGAGTTGATTTTGGAATCGTCGAATTGGCTCAATGATTCCCGATTCGAAAAAATTATTGGTTCGCCAGCCACTGATGAATCATCGCGGCGACCGCTTCATCACAACCTTTTTCTGCTTCCGGTCCGGCGATGTTCGTTCCGACCACGACGGAAAAATCTTTTGCCGGTGCGAGCCACATCACCACATACCACATCGTGTTCGAGCCGCTGTGCGTCAACGCCGTTCCGCCTGCCCAACCACGTTTAACCGCGATCCAACCGTCAGCATAATTGCCATCGGCGGGCGGCGCGTGCAACCGGCGAAAGGTTTCCGGCTTCAACAAACCACCGGTGCGTTCGCCCTCCATCTGAAAAATGGTGTAACGCGCCAGATCATAGAGCGAACAATGCACGCGACCGGCGGGCGCGATGGCAGGCGGATTATCCGATTGCACCGGAACGATGACGCCGTTTTTTCGCGTGTGACCCCACGGTTCGTCAATCGCACCAATCGTTCCCGGCGGACCGAATCCGGCGGAATCCATGTGCAATGGTTTGAACAGTTTTTCCGTGATGAGATTTTCCCAAGATTTGCCGGCGATCTTCTCGAGCATCGCGCCGACGATCGCATAGCCTTGATTGGAATAAATCATTTTCGTGCCGGGCGCGGCGGTAGGCGGTTGCGCGAGCACGGCTTGGATGAATTCATAACGCTGCTGCACCGGCGTGCCATGTTCTTGCCATGCACGTTTCCACGCGGCGGCGGGTGACGCACCGGGAATGCCACCGCGATGTTGCAATAATTGTTCAACGGTCACGGCTTCATATCGCTGATCCATCTTGCCTTTGAGTTCTGGAAAAACATCAGCGATGGTCGTGTCCCAATTTAATTTTCCGGCTTCGATGAACATCGCGGCCAGCGTGGCGGTCATGGACTTGGTGTCGGAACCGATGTGGAAAATATCATTCGTCGTCACGAGCGCAGAGTTGCCCCATTTGCGAACGCCCGTCGCAGCGCGATCGCAAATCTGGCCATCCTTCACCACGACGACCGACAGCGCGGGCAGATCATATTTTTTGCGGATGGTTTCGACAGTTTGCGTCGTGTCGTTCGTCTGGGATGCGTCGGCAAAAGTTGTGATGGCGAGGACGACGAAAAACAAAATCTGCCACAGGCCGAATCGAATTTGATTTTTCATTTTGGGCCCGCGTTGAAATTTTTGCCGAAACCGTAAACGGTTTTTAAAAACGTTTCTGAAAAATTATCTCCGCATCATGCCCGGCATCATGCCGCCCATTTTGCCCATCATCTTGGACATCTTGCCCATCTTTTTCATCATCGTCTGCATCTGGAAAAATTTGTTCAGCATCGTGTTCAGTTCCGTCACCGTCACGCCGCTGCCGGCGGCGATGCGACGACGGCGGCTCGCGTTGAGGATCACCGGATTCAGCCGTTCTTTTTTCGTCATCGCGCAAACCATGCCTTCCATGCGCTTGAATTCTTTTTCCTGTTTGCCGATGTCCATGTTCTTTAGCGCATCGCCGCCGCCGGGCAACATCTTCACAATGCTTTCGAGCGAACCGAGTTTTTTCATCGCGCGCAACTGTTCCAAAAAATCTTCGAGCGTGAACTCGCCCTTGCGCATTTTTTCTTCGAGACGTTTCGCGTCCTCTTCGCTGACAGCTTCGGCGGCTTTTTCAACGAGGCTGACGACGTCGCCCATGCCCAAAATCCGCGACGCCATGCGTTCGGGATGAAACGGTTCGAACTCGTCCAATTTTTCGCCGACACCGGCAAATTTGATCGGCTTGCCCGTGACGGATTTCAAACTCAACGCCGCGCCGCCGCGCGCATCGCCGTCGAGTTTTGTCAAAATGGAACCGGTGATATTTAGCGCGGCATCAAAATGCGTGGCGACATTGACGGCTTCCTGACCGGTCGCGGCGTCGAGCACGAGCAAAATTTCCTGCGGCTGAACAAGGTCGCGCAAACGAACTAATTCCTGCACAAGCGGTTCGTCAATCTGCAAACGGCCTGCCGTGTCAAAGATCAAAACATTACGGCCATTCAGATTCGCAAAAGCCATCGCCTCGCGCGCGATTTTCAAAACGTTCGTCTCGCCGCGTTTGAGAAAAACCGGAACGTCAATCTGTTTGCCGAGCGTTTCCAATTGATCCATCGCCGCGGGACGATAAACGTCCGCCGCGATGAGCAACGGCGCGCGGCCCTGTTTTTTCAACAGCTTGGCGAGTTTGCCAGCGGAGGTGGTTTTGCCCGCGCCGTGCAAACCGACCATCATGATAGAACTTGGATTTGCATCCAATTTCAGCGCGGCGTTTTGTGAGCCGAGCAATTCGGTGAGTTCGTCGCTGACAAATTTTATAATTTGCTGGCCGGGCTGGACGCTGGAAATGACTTCCGCGCCGAGCGATTTGGTTTTGACGCGTTCGATGAAATCGCGCGCGACCTTGAAATTCACGTCGGCCTCAAGCAGCGCCATCCGCACTTCGCGCAAGGCGTCGCCGACGTTGCTCTCGGAAATTTTTCCGAGGCCGCGCAAATTTTTGAAAGCGTTCTGGAGCTTGGTGCTTAACGAATCGAACATTTCTTTAGCTTACCGCAGAGACGCGGAGACGCAGAGAAAAAAATCTTTGGAAAAACTTTTCGCGCGAAGGACGCGAAGTCGGCGAAGGAAAAATCTTGCGTTAGCAGCTTTGCCTTCGTTTTTCTTCGCAGCCTTCGCGCGACATTTTGAAACTTGAAACTTTGAACTTGAAACGCATCCAGTGGCATGGCTTAATCTGCGTCCCTCTAGTGGTAGGTTATCCAAGTGGCTAAAGGGTGCAGACTGTAAATCTGTCGGCTAACGCCTTCAATGGTTCGAATCCATTACCTACCACCACTTTTTATTTTTTCGGACGAAAGCGATTTAATCCAAATAATTGCGGCGAAAACCAAATTAATCCTCCAATTCGCTGGAGATCGAGGTTGGCTTTTAGAAAATTGTTGAGCGGAGGCGACGCAAGTGCCAGCGGAGGCGAATGGCAGCAAGTTTTCTAATCTCGCTATTTGCTATGTTCGGATAAAATTTTTTCCAAAGCTTCAATGCGGATCGGCTTGATGAGATGCGCGATAAATCCCGCATTTTGGCCGCGCGTTATATCTTGTTCCATCCCATATCCGGTCAAGGCAATTCCTTTTAAGCCGAAATCTTGCCGCAGTTTTGACATCAATTCATAACCGGTGCCGTCGGGCAAGCCGATGTCAGAAACCACCAGATCAAATTTTTCACGCGCGGCCAATTCCTGGGCTTCGCCAACGGACGCGGCGGTCTGAACTTCATAGTGCCGCCGCTTTAATAAATTGGTTAAGGCCAAACGGGTTGGTTCATGGTCTTCAACGAGCAGAATTCGCATTCCTCCATTGCGGTCTTTGCTGATTTCATTGACCCGTTTCGAATCCGTTTTTTGATCCGGCTTTATTGCTTTTTCGGCGAGAGGAAGCTCAATGGTAAAGGTGGAGCCTTGGTCGCGGCCGGCGCTGGTGGCATAGATCAAACCCGAGTGCAGCTTTACGAGCATCCGGGAAATGGCCAGTCCCAATCCCAAACCACCATAACGATGCACGGTGTTTTTCGCGTGTTCGCCTTGTTTGAACGCCGTGAAGATGCGGCTGATTTCGGTCGAGGTCATGCCAATCCCGGTGTCGCTTACCTTGATCGCAATTTTTTTCTCCTTTAAAAGATTGCGGGTGGCAATCGTGACCGCGCCGCCATTGGCGGTGAATTTTACGGCATTCTTGATGACGTTCCAAAAGATTTGCTGGAGACGAACGGCATCGCCCAAAACAATATTTTCTTCAGCCTGAAAAAACAGATTGAGGACGAGTTTTTTTTCTTTGATTTCCGCTTCAACCGTGGTGCAGGCATCATTCAAAATTTGTTGAACGTCACAAGCTTGTTTATTGATGGATAACTTGCCCCGGGAAATCCGGGTCAGATCAAGCAGATCATCAATCAGCCGCGCTTCCAACTCGATGTTTTTGCGGACCATTTCAAAATCAGTGCGCACTTTTTCAGGCAATTGTGCGTTGAGCGCGTTTTCACTGGCGATCAGCAATACAGGATTTAATGGTGTTCGCAGTTCGTGTGATAACGCGGCCAGAAAATCGTCTTTGGCGCGGGAGGCGGCTTGTATTTCGTCGTGCGCACGTTTCAATTCGACAATTGATTCACGCGCTTCATATTGACGCAGGCGCGATCGCAGGGAAACTTCCAGTGCGCTCAAAAGCGTGCTGGGCCGGAAAGGTCTTTCCAGCAAAACAACGTTTCCACCCGGCCCAAATATGGCCAGCCTTCGTAAATGGGTTTGGCTTACTTCACCGCCGCTGGTGATAAGGACAATCGGAATATCTGACCAAGGAGGTTGTTCGGCGAGAATTTGAATCAAGATTGAGATCGAACTTTGCCGGAGTATTTCTTCAGCCAAAACGAGGACTCCGCAACCTTTGCGAATTTCTTGGGCAAGCTGGTCCACACTGAAACAGACATGGGATGACAAATTTGCTTTTTCAATAAACTCAGCAGTCAATTGAGCGTCATTGGCCGTCGGCGCGACAATCAAAATTCTTCTCTCCGAACTTAATGCGAGAGCAGATTTTTTCTGTGTGGGTCTGTTTTCGGAGTTAATCTTCATCGGGTGGTCTTCGTTTCGATGAATATGGGTGTGCCAGTCAACACCCCTTGCAGTTCGGTCAAGGGAGGTCCCAAAACAAAACCCTTTTTAGTGACGCTGATTTCGCGAATCGTGCGTTCATGATTGCCGCTGCGCTTTTTGATCACTGAAATCGCCTGTTTTACTTCCCCGCGCGCTTCGTAGTAACGCAGCATGATTACCGTATCCGCGAGATAAGTTAAATCCACGGTCGCCTGCATGTTTCCAACCAAGCCTTGTTGCGCTAAAACCATGATCGTGATGATTCCTTGCTGGTTCAAAAAAGCCAACAGCTCATGCAGTTGTAAGTTCAGATAACGTTCCGCCGGCATGGCATTGAGATAGCCATTGATGCTGTCAATTATGACCATCCGCGTGTTATCCTTGCCGACGGCACCGCGAATCCTATGCGCCAGTTCTCCCGGAGAAATTTCCGCCGGATCTATCTGTTCGACCACAATCAAACCTTTTTTAATATAAGAGCCAATATGCATACCTAGTTGACTGGCGCGGTTGGTCATGGTGCCGATCGTTTCATCAAAAATAAAAAAGAGTGACTTCTCCCCGCGTTTTGCGGCGGCCAAGGCAAATTTTATGGCGATCGTAGATTTGCCCGTTCCGGGTGGTCCCATGAACATATTGCTCGTGCCCCGATCCAATCCTCCGCCAAGCAGTGTGTCTAACTCCTTGTTGCCGCTCGCGAAATGTTCCCGTTTGAATTTCGTATGATGTTCCGCCGCCACCAATCGCGGAAAAATCACCATGCCTCCCGTTTTAATGATCAAATCATGATTTCCTTCCCGGAATTTTACACCGCGAATTTTTTGGACGGTTAGTTGGCGGCGTGAGATGCCATAATCCGGCGAAGATCGTTGCAAGCACAGGACGCCATGCGCGATGCTTTCAATCTGCAAATCACGCGCACCGGCGGAACGATCGTCCAATAATAAAACCGTGCACTTGCGTCCGGCGAAATATTGTTTCAATTGAAGAATTTGTCGCCGATAACGCAGTGGCGTTTCCGCCAACATCCGCATTTCGGACAAGGAATCGAATACCACCCGCATTGGTTTGATCCGGTTCACCTCATCCAACAACGCCTGGGTGGTGCGGTTCAATTCGACTTCCGACGGATGGAAAAATGTGTTGTCCGTTTCTCCTTGAAGTTTTTCCGTCACGGAAGACAGCTCATAAAGATGAATCTCATTCAAGTCCCAACCATGCGACTTGGCCACCACTTCCAATTCTTCCTTGGTTTCAGACAAGGTAATATAAAGGCTGGTTTCTCCACGTTTGGCACCTTCCAATAAAAATTGCAGCGCGATGGTCGTCTTGCCAACGCCGGGATCGCCTTGCACCAAATAAATGCGATCGCGTGGCAGCCCGCCCCCGAGAATATCATCCAAACCTTCCACCCCCATCGGGCAACGTAAACTCGTCTGAACAATAGATTTAGCATTCATAAAAATCCAGTTACTTGATAAGCAAATTATTTTCCATAATTAAATTAAAAACCCATTATTTGTTTTTTGCATAAAAATCCTTCAAAAGTCCCGATTAAATGCAACATATACCGAACCATCCCCGATATTGGTTTTTGCCTTCATTGAAAATCCAAATTTTTTGCCAACTTTTCTTTTTGCAATTTGCAATAGAATTGCAAATTGCAATTTTGAAAGTTAATCGGGAACTGCAATTTAAAAACAATGGAGCTTCAAAGTTGCACCTCGCGAAGGCAAAGACGTAAAGAAAAGCCAAATGAAGCGTATTAAAAACTAGGCTGTAATCTGTCGGCCAACGCTTTCAATGGTTCAAATCTATTATTTGTCCCACTTTTTTCTGGCAAACTTCCCGGCCGAAATTTTTCACCCGCGCATTTTAGAATTGGCACGCGACGGGATTCTGCAATGATTTGAAAAAGGTTGAATGAGTCGCATGAGCATCCTCGAAGTCAAAAATCTAAAAGTCCATTTTCCCGTCAAGCAAGGGCTGTTCAGCCGCGTGCGTGAAACGGTGAAGGCGGTGGATGGCGTCAGCTTCCACATCGCGCCGGGTGAAACGCTCGGGCTCGTCGGCGAGAGCGGTTGCGGGAAATCCACTTTGGGTCGCGCCATCATGCGGCTGACCGAGCCGACGCACGGCGAAATTTTTCTGGATGGCGAAGACATCACGCGCATGAACGGTTCGGCCTTGCGCTCGCGCCGGCGGAAATTCCAGATGATTTTTCAGGACCCGTTCGGCTCGCTCAATCCGCGCATGACGATCGAGCAAATCATCGGCGAGGCGCTGGACATCCACGGTTTGACGGACAGCAAACCGGCGCGGCAAAAACGGATTTTTGAACTGCTCAAAGATGTCGGCCTCGATCCGGTTTATGCGCAGCGTTATCCGCATGAATTTTCCGGCGGCCAACGCCAGCGCATCGGCATTGCGCGCGCATTGGCGGTGGAACCGAAGCTGATTATTTGCGACGAACCGGTGAGCGCGCTGGATGTTTCGGTGCAGGCGCAAATAATCAATTTGCTCGGCGATTTGCAGCAGGAACACGGCATCGCATATCTTTTTATCGCGCATGATTTGGCGGTCGTCGAGCACATCAGCCGTCGCGTGATGGTGATGTATCTCGGAAAAATCGTGGAAACGGCGGACGCAAAAACGATCATCCGCGATCCGCAGCATCCTTACACGCAGGCGCTGATTTCCGCCGTGCCGGAAGTGGATCCGGATTCCAAACGCCAGCGGATTGTTTTGCCGGGCGATGTGCCGTCGCCGATCCATCCGCCCAGCGGTTGTCCGTTTCATCCGCGCTGTCCGATCGCGGAAGAAAAATGTAAAACGGAAATTCCCGCGTTCCGCGATGTTGGCAACGGCCATTTCGCAGCCTGCCATTTTGCGGGGAAGAAAATTGCGGCGATGGTTTGAGTTTGTTTTTGGTGGGGCGAGATTCCGTCGAGCCGAAACTGCGGAGAGAATTTAACGCAAAGGCGCAAAGACCCGAAGCCGCAAAGAATCTCTTTTGCCTTTTATCCTGCCCTTTGCTCCTTGGCGTCTTTGCGTTAAAAATTTTCGGCTCGATGGAATCTCGCCCCGCCAAAATTATTTTACGGATTCGCCGCTGCGGTGTTTTGCGCGGGCGCGTCGCCGAGTTGGAAATCATGCTGGCCCTTGATTTTTCCCGCCGTCACTAACAGGCGATAAACAAGGTTTGTTTCCAGCAAACCGGCTTCCGATCCCGGCACGGCGGGTTTCATGCCGCGAATGTTTCGTCCGTAAGGAAAATCCCGCACGGGCACGGAATTGGAGCTGGAGACGAGATGCCATAGCGGCAGCACCTCGGGATTTTTTTCAAATTCCGCAAGCGGAACGACTTTGATTTCAGTAAGCTTCAATGTCTTGTTGAGGCCGAAAATCAAGGCGGGCATATCATCCGCCGCTTTGCGCCGGAAATGTATTTCGCGGACGGTGTGAAAAACCTGCACGGTCTTGGGTTTGAACCAGTCCGTAAAGTAAAATGCATAGACCGCCGCCAGCGCGAGCACGACGATAAGGGACAACCAGTTTTTCTTGGTCATAGATAATTCTTGTAACGCGCCAGCCACGGGCGGCGTCGAACAAGTTGGTCAGTCAGACGCAGCGAAGGAACAATTGGTTATGAAAATAAACAAACGACCGGTCTCCGGCAAACGCGAACTTGAAAAAAGTTTGCGCAAGCAGGGCGCTTTTACGTTGATCGAATTGCTCGTCGTCATTGCCATCATTGCCATTCTCGCGGCGATGTTATTGCCGGCATTGAGCCGTGCGAAGGAAGCGGGCAAGCGCATTGCGTGCCTGAATAATGTCCGGCAATTGAGCCTCGCCGTGCATATGTATGTGGATGACAGCCAGGGCAAATATCCGCCGCGCTCCAACACCAACCGCTGGCCAAACCAGCTTTATGACAGTTATGGACGGAACATAAAAATGCTGCTTTGCCCGAGTGAAATGACCAACACGCCCGCCTCCGACGGCGGCACTTCTTCAAATAACGTCGCAGACGCGGCGCCCCGCAGCTATCTGATCAATGGTTGGAATGATTTTTTCCAAAACGCGGCGGGTGACCCGTCAGGTTTGAATGATGGTGATACCATGAAGGAATCTTCCATTCTTTATCCCAGCACCACGGTGGTGTTGGGCGAAAAAAAATCCGGCGCCGGTGATTTCTACATGGATATTTTTGAAGGCGCTGACGGCAACGACCTGGCCGGCATCGCCGAACAATCCCGCCACGACAGCCGCGGCGACGACACACGGACCGGCGGCTCCAATTATGCGATGACCGATGGCAGCGCGGCTTTTATCAAATCCCCGCAGGCATTCAGTCCGCTTAACCTCTGGTGCATCAGCGACGCCAACCGGGCGCAATATAAATTTTCTTATTGAAGTAAAATTGTCAGTGCAATTTGATTGCGCTGGCGAAATTAAACCGTCGTCGCCGAAATTTCCGATTGCAATCCGGCTTTCGCATGGCATCATCTGCAAACCCAAACGTCGGGGCGTAGCGTAGGCTGGTAGCGCGCTTGGTTCGGGTCCAAGAGGTCGTGAGTTCGAATCTCACCGCCCCGACCAGTTTTCAAGCTGAATCACAGCATTTGAAAAAGACATCTCCAACCTATCTCCAATCAGTCATGCGGATAGGTGAAAGTCTGTGATTTAAGCGGAGTCAAGGTCATCCAACAAAACGGCATCTCTATTCGCATTCGTCGCACCGACTAGAAGAGCGTAACTCGCTTTATGGTGCTTATATCTCCGCGCATGCGGGCGAAACTGGCGAGGATCACGGCTTCCACATGATGCGCGACAGATGAGCATCAAGAACTTCTGCTGTCCTCAAACTATTTGTTGGATTAACAATCAATTTCTTTGATCGTTATTTGGCCGCCAAATCGTTCAAAGAATCATCCATTTGGATGATGGAATCCTTCATATCCAACAGTTAGCCTACCCCCAAACTATTTTCACCATTGCGCTCTATCGTGCGTTTTTCTAGTCGAAATAAAATAAAAATCATGCAGCACAAAATAACCAAACGCAGTTTTTTGATCACCACGGCGACGGCCGCCGCGGCGGCATTTGTCTGGGAACCTGTTTTTTCACTGGCGCAAGCAGCAACAACACTTGCGACTCCTCGTCGTTTGAAATTGGACGGGGATTGGCAGTTATCGCAAGCCGGGAAAAATGATTGGATTCCGGCGATTGTTCCAGGCGGTGCTTATACTGACCTCTTGGCGGCGGGAAAAATTCCTGATCCATTTTATCGTGATAATGAGAAGTCAGTCCAGTGGGTTGGAGACAGCGATTGGATTTACCGGCGCGCGTTTGATGTTTCGGCTGATGTTTTGAAAAACGACCGCGTGCTGCTGCGCTGCGAAGGTCTGGATACGCTGGCTAAAATTAAAATCAATGGCGTAGATGCTGGCAACGCGGACAACATGTTTCGTCTCTGGGAGTTCGATGTGAAAACACTTTTGCACGTTGGCGAAAATTCCATTGAGGTCTTTTTTGAATCGCCGGCCACATACTTCAAGCAGCGCGACACCGATCAAGCTCCCGACAAATGGATCAAAGGCCGTGCATGGGTTCGCAAAGAGCCGTGCAGCTACGGTTGGGATTGGGGTCCGGTTTTGCCGAGTTGCGGCATCTGGAAAAACATTAGCCTTGAAACTTTCAATCAAGCTCGCATCGCTGATGTGCTGATTCGGCAAAATCATTCCGCTGATGGCGTGACGTTGGATGTGGAAGTGAACGCGGAAGTTGTCCGTAAAACGACCAATCCGTTCAAAGCAAAAGTGACCGCACTCCATGAAAGTAAGTCCATAGTCGAAACAATGATTCAAATTTCCAAAGGTCAAGGATCGGGTGAACTAAAAATCGAAAAACCAAAACTTTGGTGGCCGGCGGGCATGGGTGAACAGCCGCTTTACACCGTTCACGTTGAGCTATTAGACGCAGATGGCGAAACGATTGATAGCACGAGCAAGCGGATCGGCTTGCGCGAGTTGAAAGCCATTTTGCCGCAAGGCGATAGTCCGCTGCATTTTGAAGTCAACGGCGTTCCGTTTTTTGCCAAAGGCGCGAATTGGATCCCGGCTGATTCTTTTCCTACGCGCGTAACTCCCGAAATGTCGCGTCGCTATGTAGCTGACGCGGCGGCGGTGAACATGAACGTGCTGCGTTTTTGGGGCGGTGGTTATTACGAGGACGACGCGTTGTTTGATGCGTGCGATGAGCTGGGCATTTGTGTCTGGCTCGATTTCAAATTTGCCTGCGGTGCGTATCCGGCCTTTGACGAGAAGTTCATGGAAAACGTCAAGCTGGAGGCGCGCGATAATTTGCAACGCCTGCGGCATCATCCGTGCATCGCGGTCTGGTGCGGTAACAATGAAATCAGTTTGTCGTGGTGGGAAGGCCCGACTTGGGGCCCGAATCGAATGAGCACGGCGGACTACGATAAATTGTTCAAGGATTTGTTGGCCTCGCAAGTTCGCAAGTTCGCGCCGGATGCGAATTATGTTTCCGGCAGTCCCGATTGTGGCGACACGCATTATTGGGAAGTATGGCACGGCCCCAAAAATTTCGACGCCTATCGCACGCAAAATGGTTTTATGAGCGAGTTCGGGTATCAATCATTTCCCGAACTAAAAACTGTTCAATCCTTTACCAACGAAAGTGACCGAGCTTCGATTGCGAGTCCAGTGATGAGCTGGCATCAACGGTCTGGCGGTGTGGAAGGCAACCAGAAGATTGTCGCCATGATCCTGAATTATTTCAAACCGCCGAAGGATTTTGAAACGACGCTTTGGTTGAGCCAGATCGTTCAAGGAATCGGCATCAAGCTGGGCGCGGAATATTGGCGGCAGACGATGCCGAAATCCATGGGCTGCGTTTTCTGGCAATACAACGATTGCTGGCCGGGCATGAGTTGGTCGTCCGTGGATTATTTTGGCCGCTGGAAAGCGTTGCATTATATGGCGCGAAAATTCTATGCGCCCATTTTGGTTTCGGGTCTGGAAAATCTAAAGGATGGAACGATTGATATCTTCGTCACCAGCGACCGGCTGGAAAATCAGAACGGCAAACTGACCTGGAATGTGACGGACTTGGACGGCAATTCATTGCTGAAAGAATCTACGGACTTGGAAATTCCCGCGCGCAAAAGTCAAAAAGCCAAAACGCTCTCGCTGCAAGATCAAATTCAAAAACTCGGTGCGAACGGTTTTCTGACTTGGCTGAAAGTGGAAGTGGACGGCGAAACCGTTTCGGAAAACATGGTTTCGTTTGCGCTGCCGAAAGAATTGAAATTGTCCGATCCAAAATTCGCGACCGTCGTCACCGAAACAGCCGATGGATTTTCCGTGACGGTGAAATCTGAAAAACTGGCGCTGTGGGCGTGGCTTGGATTGGAAAACGCGGACGCAAAATTTTCCGACAATTTTTTCCACGTCACGCCGGAGACAACGCGAACCATTTTGATCCAACCAAAGCAGCCGATGAGCAAAAATGAATTTGTCGAAACGCTTCGGGTTCGCAGTGTGTTTGATACACATTTGTAAGGGCGAAGTCGTTTTCGGAAAATTTGCAAAATTCAGCCGGCGAATTATCGGTGATGAGTGCCAAATTGAGCCTTTTGCATGCTCGATTTTTTCGCGGCTTTTATATTATCATTGGAAACACTACCTTTATTTGAGCCAAAAAAATCGCGCGAAGCATTTTAATTGAACTGGAAAAAACAGTCTGTCCCCAGCATTTCTCCTTCAGTCATTGCGAGGAGAAATATTCTGTTTTTATTTTTTGCAGCCACGTTCTTGTTGCAGTGGAAAACTTTGGCTGATTCAAACACGGCTGAGAATAATTTTACTGCGGTCATATTGACCAACACTTTGCAAGTTCGTCAGGTGGCGTCGGACCACGAATCGGCGAATTTTGCCGTCCGGCTCAAAGGCGTTGTTTTGTGGGTCAGTGCATCGCAGGATCAATTTATTTTTCAAGATGATTCCGGAGGTATCATCGTAAAGATGAACCTGCACAATCGGTTCGCGTTGCAGTCGGGGGATGCGGTGTTGTTGGCAGGCGATTGTCAGGTGGAACGCGGAGGCAAAATCTCCGAAGTGTTGGTTGATAATGACGGCATTCATGCGAGCATTGAAAAAACAGGAACAACATTTCTTGCCGCGGGCTGGCATCCGATCACCGTTGAATGGTTCAACAATTATAGGGAGTTTGAACTGGCGGTGGATTGCATGGGGCCGGAAATGCCGCGTCAAACCATTCCCGCTGCCGCACTTTTCCGGCAGCCAACTTCAACCGGAGTTACCAACCAGCTTGTGCCGGGATTGAATTATTCTTGTTATGAAGGCGCTTGGGATAATGTGCCGGATTTTTCCCGGCTGCCGGTTGTCAAACAAGGCATCACGACCAACTTTGATTTAGGCGTCCGAACGCGCGACACCGAAGTTGGCTTGGTTTTCTCGGGATATTTCAAAGCACCGCGCGACGGAGATTATACGTTTTGGTCCAAATCCGATGATGGCAGCAAGTTGTTTATTGGCGCTCCATTTCGTTTGACCAAGTTGGGAAAACAAGCAATGCCGGTGCCGGAAAATTTTAATTCCAGCCAGTTCGATTCCAAAGGATTGGAACTGCGCTGGGTGGCGGCGGAAGGCATTGTCACGGATGTGCGGCAGGTTTTTGATGGGGTGAACATCGAATTAAATTTCGGTGCCGGCCATATTTATTTGAAAGTGGCGAATGGCGACTACGATGCATTGGGCAAATTGGTGCACAGCCGGATAAAGGCCACGGGAATTTTTCAAAACGCTTATGATTTGGATGGTCAGATTGCTCCGTCCATTTTGATTTCAGATCCGGGAAATATTATTGTCACTGAAAAAGATCCAGCGCCTTGGACTTCTCCGATTGTTCCAATTTCAAAAAAGATGGACGCGATGTCGAAAAACTTGCCGTTGCTGACGAAAGCCATGCAAGTCAAAAGCCTGAGTCGGGAAGAAGCGCTGCGAGGTTATCCGGTGAGAATTCAAGGCGTGATCACCGCCCGGGTGGACGACGATTTCGTCATTCAAGATGCTACCTGGTCCATTTTTTGTTACGGCGAAAAATTGAAGCTGAACCATCCGCCCCAGATCGGTGAAATCTGGCAGATCGAGGGCGTATCTGACGCCGTGTTTGCTCCTGATGTCGTGGTGCAAAATGCGATTTTTCTGGGGCCGGGAATTTTGCCGGAACCCATCCGTCCCACGAAAGACGAACTGATCAACGGCAGTTTGGACACGCAATACATTGAGATGCAAGGCATCATTACTGCGGTCGGGACAAATGGAGTGAAATTGTTGACGCGCGAAGGTGAACTGGAATTCTCCGGCCTTGAAGGATGGGAATTAAACCGGTTCAAGGACGCGCTTATCCGCCTCAACGGTGTCTGCATTCCTGACCGGGACACGAATCAAATGCTGCGCCCGACCTTATTGACGATCCGCCTTTTCAATGCTTCGGCCAGCATGGAAGAGCCGGCGCCCACCAACTCATTTGATCTTCCGCAAAAACATATTTCTGATTTGTTGCTTTTTGACGCCCATGCGGATGCTTTGCGTCGCGTTAAGATTTCAGGTCAAATCTTACATGAAAACTGGGGCGAATATTTTATCACGGACGGAAACAGCGGGGCGCGTTTTGAGCTGCGTGAACCGATGGTGTTAACCACGGGTGATTTGGTAGAAGTGGTTGGATTTCCCGATGTCAGCGGTTCCTCACCGGTTTTGCATGAAGCCTTGGTTCGCAAGCAAGGCAATGCAAAACTTCCTGAAGCACGTTTGTTATCTGAATCAGACACGCTAAATACCAAGTTGGATGCCACGCTGGTTTCAATGAAATCACGTTTACTGGCCATGAATAAAAGCTATTCCGATGAAACGCTGGAACTGCAAATTGGAACGCGGAATTATTTGGCGCGACTGGCGGGCAAAGATGGTCTCTTGCCGGAAATTTCGCCGGGAAGTTTGCTGCAACTAACCGGCGTCTATATCGCTCAAGGAGACAAACTAAATCCCGAGAATATCAATTCATTTGAACTGTTGCTGACTTCACCTTTGGATGTTCAAGTGCTGGAACGGCCATCCTGGTGGACGGCTCGCCATGCTTTGATTGTCATCGGCGGAATGCTGGTCCTCATTTTTCTGGCGATGATCTGGATTACCTTGTTGCACCGGCAAGTCGAGGAGCGCACTTCACAACTAGCTTCCGAAATCAAAGGACGCGAACAGGCCGAATCTCAACGCGCATTAGAAGCGGAACGGACACGCATCGCGCAGGATCTGCATGACGAATTAGGAGCTACTTTGACGGAAATTCGATTTCTCGGAGCCGTAAAAAGCCGCGATCCGTCCGCTTTGGAAGATATGCGTTCGCACTTAAAAGAAGTTTCTGAAAAATCGCATCAAATGGTTTCGTCTCTGGACGAAATTGTTTGGGCGGTCAATCCCGCGAACGATGCCTTGCCGAATCTTGCCAACTATCTTTGCCATGTGGCGGAGGAATTTTTCCGCGTATCAGAAATCCGTTGTCGGCTGGACATGGACGAAGTTTTGCCGACCTTATCGCTCTCTTCGGAAGTGCGCCACAGCCTTTATCTGGTTATTCGCGAAGCCTTGAACAATGTGGCTAAACATTCGCACGCGACCGAAGCTTGGTTGCGGATTCATTATCAAGAAAATACTCTTCGCATAGTGGTTGAAGATAACGGTCGCGGATTTGAAGTTATGACGGATGGCCCGGCCAGAAACGGATTAAATAACATGCGCTCCCGTCTCAAGAAAATTGGCGGCGAATTTCACTATGAGAGCAAGCTAGGCCAAGGGACAATTTACCGGTTTGAACTGCCGCTGACGGGAATTTAATCATCATGAGCATCAAAGTTGCAATCGTAGAAGACAATCGTAGCTTCCGGGATAAGTTATCAACTTATCTCAATGAAACGAATGGCTATAAGTGTATCGGAGCCTATGATTCAGCGGAAGATGCGGTTAAATATATCCCCAAA
Organism: Verrucomicrobiota bacterium; assembly: GCA_026225155.1. Taxonomy (GTDB): domain Bacteria; phylum Verrucomicrobiota; class Verrucomicrobiia; order Limisphaerales; family UBA11358; genus UBA11358. The sequence goes on along the minus strand of JAMFSG010000189.1, from coordinate 1,985 downwards.
CTTTTGCCGGACGTTGTTTTGATGGACATACATTTGCCCAATATGTCCGGTGTGGATTGCACGCGACGCCTGAAGGAGCTTTGTCCGTCGGTTCAAATCTTAATTCTAACTGTGTATGAAGATAACGACCGCATTTTTGGCGCATTGAAAGCCGGAGCCAGCGGTTATCTTTTGAAACGCGCCGACCCGACGGATATACTTGATGCCATTCAGGATGTCAGGCAGGGTGGTTCACCCATGAGCAGTCAGATCGCCCGGCGGGTTGTTCAATCTTTTCGTGAATCCGCTCCTGATCCGCAGAAAGAAGAAAAACTGTCCCAGCGCGAAGAAGAAATTTTGCAACAGCTTTCCAAAGGTTATTCTACCAAGGAAATTGCCGACCATTCTTCCATTAGTGTCAATACCGTCCGCACGCATCTTCAGCACATCTACGAAAAACTTCATGTGCGTTCGCGCACGGAAGCTATTTTGAAGTTTCTCAAATAGTCCATCTTTGTGGGCGTTTCCTCGGTCATTCAAAATCATCCATTTGGATGATGCAATCGGTTCTACCCATAGTTTAATTTAGAGCATCCATTAAAAACCGAAGCCATCGCTGCGCTGTTCATGCCCGCGACGGCAATCAACTTACATCGCTTAAAACTAAAATCAGATGAAAAATCATTGCTTAACCAAGTTATTCAAAAGGGCGACGACACTGGCTGGCGTATTACTTGTCACCGCGTCCGCGCCGGCAGCCCTAGTCGGCTATTGGAATTTCGATAACAGCACCAATCCGCTTGCCGAAACGTCCGGCTATCAGCCCGCTGGCACGCATGATGGCATTGTGATTGGTAATATCGGTTATACCACGGGTGTGCGTGGCTCTGGCGCCGCGCTTGACATGCGCTTTAACCAGGGCGCGGTCAAAATCAAGAACACAGACGAAAACGCCAACCCCGAAGGAAATTACCAGAACACTTTTAACGAGCATCTTTACAATAGCGCCGCCGGATTCACCATTGCTTTTTGGGCCAAAGATTTGCCCACCGACGCATGGCAACCTTGGGTTTCCAGGAATGGCGATAATGGTTACGGCTATCAAGTCCGCCGCACCGACCAAAACTTTGCCACCTTTACCTTGCGCGGTGCGGCGGGCACGGGCGATCCTACGCCCGCCGGCGCATTTACCGATTTTTCGGACGGACGCTGGCATCACATTGCCGCCGTGTATGATCCGGTTAATCAACAACGCGTCGTTTATGTGGACGGCAATGCTGAAATCACCATTCCCGATGGGACAACTCCATTATCCAATGCTTCCGGCGAATATCTCGTATTCGGTGCCCAACATCCGAATGCCTGGGTCACCAATGTTTTTCAAAGCTATTCCCACTGCGCCCTCGACGAAATTAGAATCTACGATAACGCCTTAAGTCAAAGCGACGTTCAAGCTCTAGTTGGCAATCCTTGGATTTATACGGATACGACAACAGCTATAACGACCAATGGTGGCAGTGACATTGTCGTTCCTGTCACCGTCCCAGCCTCGCTGGTTGCAACCAGTGCGGTGGAAGTTATCATTACTTCGCCCAATACAAGTATTGCTGATTTGGTTGGTGGAACTGCCGGAGTTTTGAAACTGGAATTTCCTCAGGGCGGCGGGAACGTGCAGAACTATACGGTTCATGCCACTGGCCAAGGTATCATCAACATCCTGAGCATTAGCACCAATAGCTGGGTTGATGGAACCAAGCAGATAATTGTCTGGCCATCTAATCAACCCGCTGATGGATTGGTTGCCTATTGGAATTTCAATACGAATTCTTTGACTGAAAGCGGAGGTTACGCGCCGACCGGTCTTCATGATGGAACCGCCATCGGAAACGTCAGCTACACGACGGGACCTAATGGACTTGGCAACGCCTTGGTAATTTCCAACGGCAATGCCGCCGTGCGCATTAATAATTCCGGCGGCAAAGACCGCGATGGCGCGACGACTGTTG
>JAMFSG010000188.1 GCA_026225155.1 Verrucomicrobiota bacterium | reverse complement strand
GGCCGAAGTCGGAAATTTTTTGGGCATGGGCGAAGACACCGCGCGCAAACGCGTCGCCCGCGCGCTGGAAAAATTGCATCGGTATTTTAATAAGCGCGGCGTGAGTTCCACGACGGTCATCATTGCTGGGATGGTTTCGGCCAATTCCATCCAAGCGGCGCCGATCGGTTTGACCAAAATAATTTCGGCGGCCGCGCTTGCGAAAGGCGCGGCGGCCAGCGGTTCAACCTTAACCCTCATCAAAGAAGCATTGAAAATTATGGCGTGGTCAAATGCAAAAACGGCAATCGTTGCAAGCGTTGGAATTTTACTCACAGTGGGAATAACAAGTGTGGTCGTCAAAGAATTCGCACGCATCATCATTATTCATGGCAAGTGCCCAAGGCTAGCTGGGATATGATCCGCAAAACTCCGCCTCAAGTTGTGATTGTCCCCACAATTTTCACCAACAGCGGTGGTAGCTATCGCGACTATACCAAAGGTGGTGGAGCAATGGGAATTTGTCAGCCCGTGACCAACATTGTCCGATCTGTTTATGCCCATGATATTTATCGTATGATTTTTACCCTAGGACTTCCCGAAGGCAGATATGATTTTTTTGCCAAACTTTCTAATCTAAACCCGCCGGTCTGGCAAACAGCACTGGGAGATGTCTTAAGGTCAAAACTGGGCGTCATCGCTAAACCTGAAATTCGTGAAACCGATGTATGGCTCCTTCGTTACAAGAACCCAAATGCCGGCGGATTAAAACCACCAGGCAGTTTGATCCGCAGCCTGAACCTGGAAGCAAATATTCGCCGCATAAGCGAGACGAATTCGATTGCTCATTTCGTTTTACCTATTTCAGCCCTGCAAGATTATCTTGAAGTCATGCTTGAAATTCCGGTCATTGACCAAACAGGATTAAAAGGACTCTACGACTTCAAACTTACATGGGACAGTTCAGATCAAACACGGGTCAAGGAAAGCATTAAGCAGTCACTTTTGGATCAGCTTGGCTTTGAACTCGTTCCTACCAACGTGCCTTTTGAGATGCTGGTTGTGGAGAAAGTGCAATAGACAATTCAAGTTCCAACGCCGCAAAAAAACCGCGCGCCTTCGCGAGCGTCTCTTCGTATTCCGCCGCCGGATTGGAATCCGCCACGATGCCGGCGCCGACATTGAAATAGATTTTTCCCTGCGCGCAAATCGCGGTGCGGATGGCGATGTTCAACTGGCTTTCGCGGTTGAAGCCGAGATAGCCGATCGCGCCGCAATACGGCCCGCGCGAAATCGGTTCGAGTTCGTCAATGATCTCCATCGCGCGGAATTTCGGTGCGCCGGTAATGCTGCCGCCGGGAAAGCACGAAGCGAACGCGGCAAAATGCGTGACGTCATGGCGCAACCGGCCCTCGACGGTGGAAACGAGATGCTGCACCTGCGCGAATTTTTCCAGCTTCGCCAAATCCGGCACTTGCACGGAACCGTATTCACAAATTTTGCCGAGATCGTTGCGCAGCAGATCGGTGATCATCACGAGTTCGGCGAGTTCCTTGGCGCTCGTCTGCAATTCGTAGGCGAGCTGCGCGTCGCGCGTCGCGTCGGCATCGCGCGGGCGCGTGCCTTTGATCGGCCGCGTGACGATGTGCGATCCGCTCAGGCGTAAAAATTGTTCCGGCGAAGAAGATGCGATTTCAAACCGACAGTGTCGGCTCCCATCATCGCAACTCAAGTAAGCGGAAAATGGTGCAGGCGAAACGGCGGCAAGTTTCTGAAAAAATTCCCAGCCTGACAAATCACTTTCGGCGGTCAATCGTTGCGACAGGTTGACTTGATAAATATCGCCGGCGCGGATGTATTTTTGCACGCGTTCAACTTTGGAAATAAATTCGTCACGCGTGAAATTGGATGAGGTCTCACGCAAAGGCGCAGAGGCGCAAAGTGACTTTTTGATGGCCGACCGTAATGACCTCTGCGCCTCTGCGCCTTTGCGTGAAAATTTTTCTTTCCAAAATTCCATCTGTTCCTGCGCGCGTTCTTCCGTGCGCGAACCATCGGCGTTCAAGCCGGTGGAAACGATGCTCGCTTGCCCAAGTTGATGATCGAAGACGACGAGGCTGTCGTAAAAGCCGACGTGGCAATCGGGCAGTTCCAAATCGTTCACGGCGCGGCGGGGCAGTTTTGGTTCGGTAAAATTTTTTAGGTCGTAACCCCAATAACCAAACGCGCCGCCGAGCGGAAATGGCGAATCAATTTCGTCGAGCAGTTCGTAGCGCGACATCAGCGCGTCGAGCAAGTGCCACGGGTTGCCGAATTGAATCTGGGAGTTGGGAGTTGGGAGTTGGGAGTTGGTGATTTCGCAGCGCGAACCGAAGGAACGAAAGGTCAAAAATGGGTTGGCGGCAACGAATGAATAACGCGCCTGCCGCGAATCAAATGCCGAACTGCGCAATAAAACAATCCGCATTCCGCAATCGCCATTCCGCAATTGCTCGACGAGCGATTCGGGCGTGTGCGACGTTTGGATTTCCTGGATGAGCGGACGCATGGGTTAAAAACCGTCACGCCAGCAAACCAAGTTTCGCCGCATTTTCCAATCAATTCTTCTTCGTGGGCGCGTTCGTTGAAGGTTGTTGGTAAAGTCCGGCTTTGATGAAGGGAGCGAGTTGGTCGCCGTAACCTTCGGCTTCCAATTTGTCCACGGGAATGAAACGCAATGACGCGGAGTTGATGCAATAGCGCAAATGCGTCGGGCCGGGACCGTCGTCGAAAACGTGGCCGAGATGCGAATCGGCGGTCGCGGAACGGACTTCGGTTCGTTCCATGCCGTAAGAAGTGTCGGTGTGCTCGATAACTTCTTTGGCTTCGAGCGGCTTGGTGAAACTCGGCCAGCCGCAGCCGGAATCAAATTTGTCGAGCGAGCTGAACAGCGGTTTGCCGGAAACGATGTCCACATAAACGCCGGGTTCGTGATTGTCCCAAAATTTATTTTGGAAGGCCGGTTCCGTCGCGGCGTTTTGCGTGACGGCGAATTGTTCCGGCGTCAGTTTCTTTTTCAGTTCGGCAGCGCTGGGTTTTTGAAAGTTTGTCATAGTGGTTGAATTGTAAATGGGCGTTGAAATTTCGTTCGTTGCAATCGTATCCGCCGCGCGCAAGATGGTCGCAATTTTTATCACGACAACTGCGCCGACAATCACGGCGATGATTCCGGCCGAAGTTTTTTTCATAAGCAAATTCCTGTTAAAATAGACAGTAGCTGTTGGCAGAAGTTCAATTCAAGTCTTCAGCTCAACATCATCTGCACAAGTAAGATGCCTCAACCGTCATTTTATTCCTGGGAAAATTATTTACGCGAAAGCGCTGGGCGTGAGGGTCGGCGGCCCAATGCGACGTTCGTAATCCAGAATCAATTCCACGACTTCGTTCGGATCATCCGTGATGGCGACCAGATCAAGGTCGCCGGGGCTGATCAGCCCATCCTTTTCCAGACGCGATTTCATCCATGCAAGCAAACCTTTCCAATGCTCGCTGCCGAACAGGATCAGCGGAAATTGTGGAATGCGCTCAGTCTACACCAAAGTCAGCACTTCAAAAAATTCATCCAGCGTGCCGAAACCGCCGGGCATGAAAACAAAGCCGAGACTGTATTTCACGAAGCAGACTTTGCGCGCAAAAAAATAATGGAAATGGATCGGCACATTGGAAAATTTGTTGCCGCCCTGCTCGTGCGGCAGTTCGATGTTGAGGCCGATGGATTTTCCACCGGCGTGGGCGGCACCTTTGTTCGCCGCTTCCATGATGCCCGGTCCGCCGCCGGTGATGACGGCGAGTTTGTGCTTCGCCAGTCCTTTGGCAATCTCAACTGCTGCGTGGTAATACTTGTCCTTTGGCTTCGTCCGCGCGGAACCAAAGATGGTGACTGCCGGGCCGGCTTGGGAAAGCGTTTGGAAAGAATCTACAAATTCCGCCATGATGCGAAAAATGCGCCATGGATCTTCGCGGATGAAATTGTTGTCGCTCATGAACGAAACATAATGCGGTCGGCACTGCGAGACAAGCGTGAGAAAATAATCACACAGAGTCACGGAGTCCACAGAGTTTGAAACTTTCTCTGTGGACTCCGTGACTCTGTGTGACAAAAAAAGAAAGCCGGAGAAAATTAATTCTCCGGCTTGCGCGATTCAGAATTTTATTTTACGAGCAGCCGAGGCTCTCGCCGCAGTTCAGGCATTTGTAGCATGCACCGTTACGGACGACGACGTTGCCGCAGTTTGGACACGTCGGCGCGTCGGTCTGGTTCGTGATCATTGAAGTCAACGTCAAGCGGCGCGCGTGGCCGTTGCCGTTGCTGGCTTTCACTTCGACGATTTCATTGTCATCGGCGATCGGCAATTCCGGCACCGGACGGTTCACCTTTTTTTTTAATTCTGCTTCGAGGCCGGGAATCACGAGTTCCGGCTGGTTGCGCGCGCTCAGAATATTTTCGCGGTATCCCGGAATGAACTGGAATGCGAGCCAGCGGAAAACGTAATCGGTGATCGAAGACGCATTGCGAATCTCGGCATTTTTCGTGAAGCCGCTCGGCTCAAAACGCTGGTGCGCGAATTTACGGACAAGCGCGTCAAGCGGCACGCCGTATTGCAACGCCATGCTCGTGAGCGTGCCGATGCCGTCCATCAAACCGCCGATGGTCGAACCTTCCTTCGCCATCGTGATGAACAATTCGCCGGGCTGGCCGTCGTCGAAAAGTCCGACGGTGAGATAACCTTCGTGGCCGGCGATATCGAATTTATGCGTGAGCGCCTGACGCGTATCGGTGAGACGACGGCGCAACGGTTTGCCGGCGTCATCGCGCAATTTGGTGACTTCCGTTTCCAATTCTTTGATGCGTGCGTCCAACGTGGCAGAATCAGCGACAACAGTTTTCGCCCCGCCGTCATTGGTTTTCTTCGTGTTCAACGGCTGCGAACGTTTGGAACCGTCGCGATAAATAGCGACACATTTCAAACCCATTTTCCACGCTTGAACGTAAGTGTCGCGAATGTCGGCGACGGTGCACGCGCTCGGCATGTTGACGGTTTTGGAGATTGCGCCGCTGATGAATGGCTGCGCGGCCGCCATCATTTTCAAGTGCGCGAGATAACCGATGCTGCGCTGGCCGCGCGCGGCTTTGAACGCGCAATCGAAAACGGGCAGATGTTCGGCTTTCAAACCGCTTTTCACGGTCGCACCGTTGTCTTCGACGTCTTCGATCGTGTCGAATTTTTCGATGTGCGCGATGATGTGTTTGATGTCGGCTTCGCTGTAATTCAAACGGCGCAACGCATCAGCCACGCCGCGGTTGACGATCTTCAACATGCCGCCGCCGGCGAGCAATTTGTATTTCACCAGCGCGATGTCGGGTTCAACACCGGTCGTGTCGCAGTCCATCAAGAATGCGATCGTGCCGGTCGGCGCGAGCACGGTGACTTGCGCATTGCGATAACCATGTTGCTTGCCTTTTGCGAGCGCGCCGTCCCACGTTTTGCGCGCCTCGGTTTTGAGATAATTAAATTCCGCGCTCGGCTGGATTTCTTCCACAGCCTCGCGATGCAATTTAATGACGCCCAGCATGGATTCGACATTGTCTTTCGCGACCGGATTCGGCACGCCGGCGCAACGCGCGTCGTGATAGCCTTTGAACGCGCCGACATTCGCAGCGATCTCCGCGCTCTGTTCGTAAGCGTGACCGGTCATGATCGAGGTGATCGCACCGGCGAGCGCGCGGCCTTCATCAGAATCGTAAGGCAAACCGTAGCTCATGCAGAGCGAACCGAGATTCGCAAAGCCGAGACCAAGTGTGCGGAAGATGTGGGAATTTTCGGCGATGTCTTTCGTCGGATAACTTGCGTTGTCCACGAGAATTTCCTGCGCGGTGATGTAAATGCGCACGGCGGCTTTGAAACGTTCCACGTCGAATTTTCCGTCTTCGCGTTTGAACTTCATCAAATTCAACGACGCGAGATTGCACGCGGTGTTGTTGACGAAAACGTATTCGCTGCACGGATTCGTGGAATGGATCGGCTCGGTGCCTTTGCAGGTGTGCCATTTCTGGATCGCGCCGTCGTATTGGATGCCCGGATCGCCGCAGATGTGCGTGCCTTCGGCAATTTTTTCGAGCAAACGGCTCGCGTCTTTTTTCTGCAACGGCTGATTGCCTTTGACCGTGCGCGTCCACCATTCTTTGCCGGAAAGTGCGGCTTCAAAAAATTCATCGCTCGCGCGGACGGACAGATTTTCGTTCTGATACATCACGCTGCCGTAAGCATCGCCGTTGTAAGAACCATCGTAACCCTGCTCGATTAACGCCCACGCTTTCTTTTCTTCCTTCTGTTTCGCGTCAATAAATTCTTCGATGTCACCATGCCAATCGCGCAAGGTGTTCATCTTCGCCGCTCGACGCGTTTTGCCGCCGGATTTCACGACGTTCGCGACTTGATCATAAACTTTCAGGAAACTCATCGGGCCGCTTGGGCGTCCGCCGCCGCTCAATTTTTCGCGGCTCGAACGGATTGGCGTCAGATCCGTGCCGGTGCCGGAACCATATTTGAACAACATCGCTTCGCTATACGCGAGGTGCATGATGTTTTCCATGTTGTCTTCGACGCTCTGGATGAAGCACGCGCTACCCTGCGGATATTCATATTGCGTTTTCGCGCGTTCGGCTTCGCCGGTTTCGCGATTGTAAAACCAGTTGCCTTTTCCGGAATTTTTGCCGACGCCGTATTGGTGATACAAGCCGACGTTGAACCACACCGGCGAATTGAACGCGCCATATTGGTTCACGCACAGCCAGGTAAGTTCCTCAAAAAATACTTCGCCGTCCGCTTTGCTAAAATAACCATCCGCAATACCCCAATCGGCAATCGTCCGCGCGACGCGATGGATGAGCTGGCGCACAGAAGTTTCGCGCTCGGAAGTATTCTGTTCGCCGTAAAAATATTTCGACACGACAACTTTTGTGGCGAGCACCGACCACGACTTCGGCACTTCGATATTTTCCTGTTTAAAAATGACTTTGCCACCATCGTCGGTGATTTCGGCGGTGCGTTTTTCCCATTCGATCTGGTCGAACGGCTTCACCTTCGCGTCGCTGAACACGCGGTCAACGTGCACATGCTTTTTCGCGGACGATTTGGTGGCAGGTTTAACCGGGCGGGCGGCGGAAAATTTTCCGGCGCGGCGGTGGGCGGCTTTCGGTGCCGACGACAGAACTTCCTCGCGTGTATCAATCATGATTCGTAACAGATTTGGTTTTTATCCTCAACCCAGTCGCTTCAAGTGAAGCGGAAGCCGCCCAAGTTGAAAAAACGGTTCAATTTCCAAGAATATCGGATTTTTTGCAAAACCCGCGTTCCCCCTACTAATAGAGGAACGGCAACCAGACTACTACCACCCCTTGTATGTTTCAAGAAAATTTTGCAAAAAAGTTACGCGAACGTTATTCCCAAATGAAATCAATTGTTTTTCAGCGAACCGAAGAAAAAATACCGACTTATTCCCCGCTGTGAACAAGATTTTAAGGCGTTTTTTTGCGCGGATTCACCTTCGGTTTGCGGGAATAGCGCTCATGCCGCTTGTGGCGAAAAGCATCCGCCCGGCCGGTCGGTTCCGTTTTGCCGGCTGGAATCTTGAATTTCCGCAGCGGCTCAATGGTTTTTGGCCGCGCTTTCGGCACCAAAATGACCGGACAACCTTCGTAGCCAAACGCCGTGCGCACTTCGACTGCGAGATATTTTTTGTAGGCGTCGGAAAATAATTCATCGCGGTTGACGAACAGCAAAAACGTCGGCGGCGACTGGCGCACTTGTGTGGCGTAATAAAATTTCAATCGCTGGCCGGACGCGCTGATCGGCTGGCGTTTTTCCACGGCGTCGCGCAAAGTGCGGTTCAAGATCGCCGTCGGAATTTTTTGCTGCAACTGCGCGGCGACATAACGCACGGCTTCGAGCAAACGATCCAGATGAAAACCGGATTTGGCCGACGTAAAAATCACCGGCGCGTAATCGAGAAAAAATAATTTCTTTTGCACCCATTCGGCGAACTGCGCGAGCGTGGTCAAAGCTTTTGCCTGACCTTCGGTGCGTTGCTTCTGGTTGCGGCGTTCGATTTCTTTTTCGCGTTCCGCGCGGACGTCTTGGTCGAACAAATCCCATTTATTGACGACAATGATGCATGCGCGGCGATTTTCCACGATCGTGTCGGCGATTTTTTTATCCTGTTCCGTGATGCCGGCTTCAGCGTCAATCACCAGCACCGTGATGTCACTGCGGATGATGGATTCCTCGGAACGTTGCACGCTGAAAAATTCCACCGTGTCGTCCACGCGACGCGATTTGCGCATCCCGGCGGTATCAATCAAAATATATTTTGAGCGCACGCCTTCGGTTTCGACTTCAAACGGCACGTCCACGGAATCGCGCGTCGTGCCGGGAATCGGCGAAACGATGACGCGTTCGGAATTCGTCAGCGCGTTGATGATCGAAGATTTGCCAACATTCGGCCGGCCGACGATGGCAAGTTTCAGCGGGCCATTATTTAATTTTCTCGGCTCGGGATTTTCCGAATCTGATTCTTCAACATTTTCTGGTTCGGAAATTTCAACCACAGATTCCGCCGTCGGCTCTGGCAAAAACTTCGCCGCCGCGTCCATCAAATTTTCAATGCCTTCGCCATGAATCGCGCTGACGGGGAAAATTTTCTCGAAACCAAGCCCCGCGAATTCATCCGCCAATTTTTCCATGCGCTCCGTGTCCACCTTGTTCGCGGCCACCAAAACTGGTTTGCCGCTGCGACGCAATTTATCAGCCACTTCGCGATCCAAAGGCACAATGCCGTCCACGACATTGACGACCAAAATAATTACATTCGCCGCTTCAATCGCCATTTCAACTTGGTCGAGCGCGGCTTTGACAATGACGTCGTCGGATTTTTCGCGGCGCAGCAAACCGATGCCGCCGGTGTCCACCAAGGTGTAAGGCCGGCCATGCCATTCGGCCTCGACGCTCACGCGGTCGCGCGTCACGCCCGGCTGGTCGTGCACGATCGCAATGCGTTTTTTGACGATGCGATTAAAGAGCGCGGATTTGCCCACGTTTGGCCGGCCGACGATGGCGATGAGATTTGACACGCTGCCAGTTTGCGAAAATTTGCGCGCACGAGAAAGCCAAAAGCTTGGTGGGGCGAGCGTCCTCGCGAGCCGCTTGGTCTGGTGACGTTCGGCT
>JAMFSG010000187.1 GCA_026225155.1 Verrucomicrobiota bacterium | reverse complement strand
GCTCAAGATCACCGTCTTGCCGCGACGGGCGAGCGCGACGATGAGATCTTTAACTTCGCGGCAACCGATCGGATCGAGACCAGCCGTCGGCTCGTCGAGAATCACTAGATCAGGATCATTGATGAGCGCCTGCGCGAGGCCGATGCGGCGCTGCATGCCTTTAGAAAATTCGCCGACCGCGCGCGTCTGCGTTTTGCCAAGGCCGACCATGTCGAGCAATTGTTCCGCGCGGCTGTCGCGTTCGCTTTTCGAGAGATGAAAAAGATTTCCGAAAAAATCCAGCGTCTCGCGCGAATTGAGATAGCGATACAAATACGATTCTTCCGGCAGATAACCGATGCGCGCTTTCGTCTGCACATGGCGCGGCGAATGGCCAAAAACTTCGATGTGACCTTTGGTCGGATTCAGCAAACCGAGCATCAGTTTGACCGTCGTGGATTTGCCGGAGCCATTCGGTCCGAGCAAACCAAAAACTTCGCCGCGCCGGACTTCAAAATCCACGTTGTCCACCGCGCGCGCTTTGGGGCGATTCCAAAAATCTTTGAAAACTTTGGTGAGTCCGCGCACGGAAACGACGACTTCTTCGGATTTATGATTTACGATTTCCGATTTACGATTTGGTTCAAGTGCGGTCATGGCTAATTTGAAAATTCTATCGCATCTGGCTGCATTCTGTTTTCATCAAATTCTGCAAACGATGTGAAAATCTCTGTCCAAGGAAAATTAGAATGCAAATCTCGTTTTCCAGACCAAGTCAAATGAACAACTGCAAACTGTTCGCTCGAATCGCAAATTTGAAATAGCACATCATCACAATCTGTTCTACGCGCCAAAGCTTTAACCGGTTTTTTATACAGAACATGTTTTTCTGAAAGTTCACGCTTAATTTCAACAACGAGCGCGTCGGCGTCTTTATCAATTGAAACCCATGGTTCGACAAATTTCATTATGTTTCACGCCAGCCCCGACGTCAGTTAGCCGTTAAGAGATTTTCCCCTCATACAAATCCGCCATCGGGAACACGAGATCGAAATCGTTCCAGTGCAGGAAGCCATCCTCGACGGTGAATTTGCGGAAGCGTTTCCGGTCGTGATATGCCTGCACCGCTGGATGCCGCGACTGGCTCAAAAATTGCGCGAAATCCACGAGGCTTTCGTGGCCGTCGTCGAAACGGAGACGCAGCTTGTAGGGCGGCACATATTCCGCCGATTCGATGCGGACGACTTTCGGCATCCACGATTTTTTGAGCGCAATCATTTTAATTTCCGGGTGATGACTTCGGTTTCAATTTGCCGATGATGGACGAAAAATTCAATCCACTTGGCGACAATATCTCCGGCTTTTCGTGAAATCAACAGCTTGAAATCCGCCAGTGCGTTGCCATTTAACGGTTTTAAACCAGCAACTGTCATGATCCGTATATTTACAACCACACCGTTCACGATCACCAGTTCCGCCTTGCTCTCGCGGCCTTGATAAAATCCGTGAACGTGAACCGGCTCGTGTTCATTCGCGTAAAAATAAACCCGCAAGCCGAAGTATTCGTAAAGTTTCGGCATACGGAAAACTCAGGCCAGCTTCGGCGTCAAACCGCCGACCGGTTTTTGATGCGAGCCGTGGTCGTGTTTGTCTTCGACAATCGCGGGCTGGAAATGTTCGAGTTCCTCGCCTTTGCGGACGAGGCGCGCGCTGTTGAAAATCACGATGAGCGTGCCGGCGACGTGCAGCATGGCGGCTTCAATCGGGCCGATGTAGCCGAACGAAGTCGCCGACAGACCGACGATGATGAACGCGACGCCGAACGCAAAATTCTGGTTGATGACGGAACGTGTGCTGCGCGACAGTTTCACGAGAAACGGCAAGCGGCGCAGATCGTTGTTCATCAACGCAATCGTTGCGCTGTGGATCGCCACTTCGCTGCCGGCCGCGCCCATCGCAATGCTGATATCGCCGGCTGCGAGCGCGGGCGCGTCATTCACGCCGTCGCCCACGACCGCGACTTTGTAGCCTTTGGCTTTCGCGGCACGGACAAATTCCACTTTGGTTTGCGGCAGGCAATCGCCTTTCGCTTCTTCGCAACCGATTTCCGACGCGACGCGCGAGGCGACCACTTGACGGTCGCCGGAAACCATCGCGATGCGGCGGACGCCCGCTTCGCGCAACTCGGTCAATGCTTCTTTGGCTTCGGCGCGAGTTTTGTCCTGCATGCCGACCCAGCCGACGCATTGGCCGTTGCGCGCGACGAAAATCAAACTCCAGCCTTCGGTCTCACTCAAATCCACGGATTTTTCAAAGCTCGCGTCAATGCCGTTGTCTTTCAGCCATTGCGCGCGACCAACCAAAATACTTGCGCCGTTGATTTCCGCTTTCACGCCGCGACCGGCGGTTTCGGCAAAATCTTTCGGCTCGGCCAACGGAACGCCGGCTTCACCCGCGAGATTTGCGAGTGCTTTCGCCGTCGGATGATTGCTGTATTTTTCGGCAGACGCGGCGAGCAACAAAAGTTCGGCGGGTTTCGTTTCGCCAATCGGCGCGAGACGGCTGACAGCAAGTTGACCGGTCGTAAGCGTTCCAGTTTTGTCGAAAATGAAGGCGTTGATTTTTGCGGCGGCTTCGATGTCCGCGACGTTCTTGATCAAAATTCCCAGACGTGCGGCGGCGGAAAGTGCGGCAACCATAGCGGTCGGCGTCGCGAGAATGAACGCGCATGGGCACGACACGACAAACACGGCGATGACGCGATCAAGCTGATGCGTGAACGCCCAGACGAGCGCGCCGATGACCAACACGAGCGGCGTGTAAAAACCCATGTATTGATCCACGATTTTTTGGATCGGCAATTTAGTTTGTTCTGCCGCGATGATGAGTTCGCGCACACGACCGAGCGTCGTGTCCGTGCCGGCGCGCGTGACTTTGATCTCCAGAACGCCGGTGAGATTTTGCGTGCCGGCAAAAACTTCGTCGCCGGATTTTTTATCGGCGGGCAAAGATTCGCCGGTAATTGTCGCCTGATTGAACGAACCTTGACCGCTCAAAATAATTCCGTCCGCCGCCACGTTGTCACCGGGACGAATGCGGATCGTGTCGCCGACTGCGAGTTCGCTCGCGGCAACTTCTTCTTCGCTGCCGGTTTTGGTCAAACGCCGTGCTTTCGTCGGCGTGAGTTTGATGAGCGATTCGATGGAATCGCGCGCGCCTTCCGCCGTGCGCGTTTCGATGAGTTCGCCCATCAACATGAAAAACGCGATCGTGCCGGCCATCTTGTAATCTTCCGACGCGAACGCCGCGAGCACGGCGATGGCGACGAGTTCGTTGATGCTCAAACGGCCGACGCGCAAATCTTTGATCGCGGTGACGATGATTGGATAGCCGAGAATGATCGCGCCGATGAATGCGCTGGCGCTCGCGAGCGTCGTGCCGGATTGAAAAATCCAATCCACAAGATAGGCGTTGACGACAAAAACGACGCCAAGCACGGCCTGCCAAAGATGCACGCTCGAATGCGAATGATCGTGGCCACAGCCGCACGAATCATCATGCACATGCTTGTGCTCGTGCTGGCTCAAAAGTGAGGTGACTTGCATAAAAATTTACGATTGACGATTTGCGATTGACGATTTCAAAAAATCTTTTTGCCGCGCGCTGAAAAATGATTCAGCCGGTTGACCAAATTAACATAAATCCAGCCGAAGCAAAGGCTCCACAGTGGAACAGAAATAAATAAAATATCCCACATCAAATGATTCAGGGAATTGAGGTTGCAAGCCCAACTCGCAAAACAGAGTTGTGGCTGAAGAAATGAAAATAATGTATTGCCGAAATCAAATCGAAAATCCTGATACTGCGAGGTCGGACCAAATGGTATAGAAAAAATTAAAACTACTGCGGAGACAGTCAAAACGAAATGACCTGCTGCCACTTTCCACATTTTTTGTTTTAGCGTCGCATCCATTTTCGTTTATTGCCCGCTCGGTGTTTTTGGTTGCGGCGGCTCGTCGCTTTCCATCAGGCGGAGTTCGCGCGTTTTGCCGTCGGCGCGTTGCGGCATGAATATTTTCCGCTGCAGATTCGTGAACGCCACAGCCATGACATCGCCCAATTGCTGCCGCTCAAACAAAACCGGGTCGCGCTGGTATTGCGGCAGCAGCACGACGAAATTGGTCGCCAGCGCATCCATCGAGCTGACGTAAATCTTGCGCGCAGATTCCGCCTGGTTGGTGATGGAAAATGCGGTTGAGCTGGCCGCCAGCAGGTTCGTGTTCTCGTAATTGTGTGCGTCGTAAAGCGCCTTGGTGCGATTTTCCCGCGCGGTGGTCACCTGCGCAAAAATTTGCGTCAACTGACGTGGCGGTATGCTTTGAACCTGACATTGATCAATGGCGATGCCGAGTTTTTGCACATCAGTCAATTCGCTGACGCGCTGGCGCACGGCATCTTGAAAACCGGCGACATCGCTGTAAATCGCATCGTCCACTTTGTAATGCGCGGCGGTGTAGAGCAGCGCATTGTTCAAAAGGTTTTGGACCGCGTTCGACGCGGAGGCAAAAGCAAAAACGTATTTGATCGGGTCATCAATGTGATACGAAAGCGTCGCACGCGTGTGGATGATATTGCGGTCGGAAGTGAGCACATAGCCGTCAATCGCAGGATTCAATGACTGGCCGGCGGGAATTTCTTCGCCGCTCAATTCCTGTTCCGGCGTGGTGAAATACCAGCCGACGGTCGAGGAAACTTTCTGGATTTCCGTGATCGGAATTTTCACGACTTCGTCAATCGGATACGGCAGCGACCAATGCAGACCGGAAGTCAGCAATGCTTTTGAGCCCTCGCCCAACGGTTTGCCAAAACGGAGAATGACGGCTTTTTCGGAAGGGCCGACTTGAAAAAATCCCGACGCAAAAAAGGCGACAACCATCAGCACCATCACGATTTTGACGACGGCGAAACTGCTGCGCAACGCCTCGGCCAATGCCTGCGAACCGGCGTCTTGTGCTTCCGGCGCGTGCACGTGCGGCTCGTGGTCGTGATCGTGATGATGATGTTCGTGATCGTGGCTCATGGCTCAACGCTCGGCCAATTTGTCGGGAAGGACGTGAACAAATTGAACGGCGCGGTGCGTTCGACAAAAATCAAGGTCTTGTGCTGGCCGACCAATTGCGGCAGCGTGCGGACGTTCAGCAGGAAATTCGCCAGATCAGGATTTTGGTCGAGCGTCTTGTAAGTCTTGGCGGCTTCAGCTTCGCCTTCGCCCCGGATTTGCTGCGCGGCGGCTTCGGCACTGGCGATCGTTTCAGAAGCCTGCCGATCGGAGGCGGATTTGATTTTCAATGCTTCGTTGTCGCCGGTGGATTGCAATTGGTTGATTAATACTTGACGTTCAGAAGTCATGCGCTGAAAAACGGTTTGCGTCACACTTTCCGGCAATCCAATTTTTCTGAAGCCAAGAAATTCCAGTTCCATGCCGTAATTATTCGCCTGCAATTCCGATTGCACGGATTGCTGGATTTCCTGTTCGATCGCGTCGAACTTCAATTCCTTCGGATCGGCGTTCACGAAATCAGATAAAATATGTTTGCCGATGACGGCGCTTTTGGCCGTGCGCAACATGCCTTCCAATTTGCTTTGCGCGTTCGGCAGGGAAACCGAAGTCTCGCCGGGAAATTTTGGAAAGAACACCGACGCGTCGGAAATTTTCCAGCCGACATAAACGCTGGTCAGCAAGGTGATGTTGTCCGCCGTGAAATTTTCGCTGAATTTGTCCTCGAAATTCTGCACGCGCTGGTCGAACTTATAGACTTTCTGGATCGGCCACGGCCATTTGAAATAGGCGCCCGGCTCGGTGAGGTTGCGCACGGGTTTGCCGAACGTCGTGACGACGGCGACTTCCGACTGGCGCACTTGGAAAACAAACAGCAGCAGCACAAAGATCACCACGAGCAAAGTGCCGACAATGACGGTTAAAAGATTTCGTTTCATGGCTTATTTATCGTTGGGCACGTTCAAATTCAAAAGGTCGTCGCGGATCTGGTCTTTCAGATCAAAGATCATCACGTCCTGCGTGTTCGTGACGAGCAAAACATATTTGCGCGTATTGATCGTCGCGTCGGCAAACGCCTGAAACCAGGCGCGTTGTTTGTAGATGGCCGGCGCGGCGTCGAACGCGGGAATCTGGTTGGTGAACAGCGCGGCGCGCGCGTTGGCGGAACTTTCCAGTTGGATTCTGGCCGCCAGCGCCACTTGATTCGTCGCGAACGCCAGCGCATCGGCGTGCAAAACGGTGCTGATGGCCAACGCCGTGGCGGCGTTCGTTTTGGCGATCAATTGCTGGCTTGCGCCGACAACTTTTTCATAATCCTGCGCCACTTTCGTCGGCGGATGAATATCCTGCAAACCGACGAAAATGATTTTCACGCCGAGTTTTTTTTCCGCCGCCGCCGTTTGAATGTCATCCTGCAAAGTCTGCGCCGCCTGCAACCGCTGGTGCGACAGCACGTCGTTCAAATCCACGCCGGCGAGATAATGCACCACCGCGCGTGTTGCCAAATCTTGCAACAGATTCGTCGGCTCGCCGTTGCGATAGGTCCAGTCATAGATGTTCGTGATCTGGAATTGCACCGGAATGCTGACGGAAATCAAACTGACCGGCGGTGATTTGGAGGCCAAACCCGCCACGTCCATCGCGTCATCGCTATTCGTCACCGTGGCTTGCGCGCGAGTGCCGACGAGAAAATTATCTTCCTTCGCGTGCGCCACCGTCCACAAAATCGTTGTCGCACTTTCACTTTGCTCATCCGGCGTGTAGCCAACCATGAATGTCTGGATCTGTTCCGTGCGATAGCGGTAAATTTTGTCAACCGGCCACGGCAATTTGAAATGCGCGCCCGCCGTCAAAGTCGCCACCGGTTTGCCGAAATGTTCCAAAACCGCCTGTTCGCCCGCATCCACGAAAACGACGCACGTGGATAAAAGCAAAACCGCCAATTGTGCGATGATCAGGATCGGCAGATTTTTTTGAAGAACTTGATAAAACCATGTTTCCGAAACTTTGAAGCCAAATTGATAATCCAGCGCTTGCGCCGCCGTGGTGAACAGACTTTCCGGCTGCGCGAGCAAACCGACGACGCGGCTGTCGTAGAGCGGACGCGTGATTTTGCCTTTGACGCGCGGACGATAAATTTCCAGTAGCAGTGTCAGCAAAAGTTCCGCCGCCATCAAGCCGAGCAGCACGCACAAACCGCGCGCGACCCAGACATCGGCTTGCAAAAATTTGCCTTCGACGAAGGCAATTCCCAGCGCGACAAACGCGCAGACGAACGCGCCCGCGAGCAGGAAGCTGGAACTTGGCCGCAACAGACGGTGATTTTCCAGCCGCGAAATCGTGACGGAAAAACGGCCGAGCAAAAATAGCAGCAGCGAGAAAATTGCGAACAGCGACAGTGCGGGCATCGCGCGCGCGGCATTCAAACCAGTCGTCGTTTTGCCGATCCAACGCCAGAGCAGCCACGCGGCACCGGCTTCCAGCACGAGCAATAAGACGCAAAAACCGGGGACGAAAAATTTCTCAAATTGCTCACGCGCACGACGCGCGGGAAAAACTTCGGAATCTTTCGCGTCGAATAAAGTGGATTCGCCTTTGGCGCGCGCGAGTTCGTTGAGTTCCAATTTTTCCAGCCGCTCATTTTCTTCGAGCCGCATCTGGAACCAGCCGGCGAACGCGATCAGCGCGCCGAGGCCGAGAAAAACTGACGCCGCCTGCCCGGCCAGCGAGTTCACAAAACAGGTGACGACAAACGCCGCGATAAAAATCATCACGGCGGCGGCCAGATTCACCACTCCATTTTTCTGCGCGTTGCGTTCCACTTTTCGTTAAATTGTTAAATCGCTGCATCGTTGCATTGGAATTCGCCGAACCGATTTAACGATTCAACGATTCACAATGTAACGCTTAACTTAATTCCCGTTCTTCAAATAACATTGCGCCCGCAGCCAAAGCCGCGCCCGCGTAACAGACCGCGTAGCCGAGCGCCTTGACGACGTAACCCCATTGAAACGTGCTTTTGCCCGTTTCGATCGCGTCGGCGAGCCAGAAAAGCTGCCAGTTCGGAATGACACTGTAAAGTGTCGAAGCCCACAGCGAACCGTGTTCCGCCGCGCGGC
>JAMFSG010000186.1 GCA_026225155.1 Verrucomicrobiota bacterium | reverse complement strand
TGGGCGATGACGCTCGGCTGGCGCACCGCATTTTCCGGCGACATCGGCGAACCCTTTTTGCGCGCCGGCACGATAGTTGACAATGTATTTGAAGAAATGGATAATTAGGCCGTGAAAACTGCCTATTCCTTCATTCGTTGGTCAACTTCGCGCCAATCCCGTGATTCATCAGACTCCAAACGGCGGCAACTCAAATCCGCAGAGGAATGGTGCCAAGCCAACGGCTACAAATTATCCAATCTGGTTTTCATCGGTGCGGGCGAATCGGGTTACAAAGGCAAGCACTTGCAGGTCTGTGTGAGTGCGCGCACTGCGGCAATCAAATGAATGTAATGACTCAGAACAAAAACGGCGTTTCATATCGTTACCTGCGTTGTTCAAATTATTATGCTGGCGGAAAAGTTTGCCGTTCAAACTTCATTCGACTTGAACCAATGGAAGATGATTTCTTTTTGAAGTTTCTTTGTAAAAATCCAGCAAAGTTAATTAAGGGCGAAGATGTTGAAGAAGTAGCCGCACTACAAAAAAATATTACTGCAAAAACGCATCTATTAAACATTGTATCAGCCGACATTGCGAAATTAGTTCAAGCATCACGAGGTTTAGAAATTGCAGAATTAACAGCGCAGCTAACCAAACTGAACAATGAGCGCGAAACTATAAAAGCTGAACTGGACGATTTCACGAGCCAATTAAATAGTATTCAAGATATGCCAAAAAATGCGGCAGAAATTAAAGATTGGTTTGTTCGCTTCACTGATTTTGATGCAAATGGAGGCAAGGGCGAAACTATTGAATTAAAAATAATGTCCAAAGAAAATCTTGCCCGTTTTCTTTCGGATGATGAATGGCGCGAAAAAGTAAGGGTTAAATTGCCGTCTCTTATTGGCAAGATACAAATTAAAGACCATAAATTTTTTGTTCTAAATCGAAGGGGCAAACTGGTTTCAGAATCATCTGCCTATGAATCGTTACGCAATAAATCAGACCGCTGGAAAACATCATTAAAGAAAGCTGCGCCCGCAAAGACTACTAAAGAAAAAGTTATTGATTATCTTTCTAAACAGTAACAATAACTCTTTTATTAGAATTCACCTTTGGATTTTTCAACCTTCGGGATTTTTTTGACTTCATCTTTTTATAAAATAAAGAAATAGGTTTTCATTTTGGAATTTGCTGCGCGCGTAACAGGACACCACTTAAGGTATATCATATAAAACTTTCTCAATGTTTTCAAGTATTCCCGCCCTTTAATTGAAAATAAATGTTTTGCCTGTTAGTACGATACTGCGCGTACTGCAAATCTCCCGCGCCTGGTGCGGCGCAGTCGCGATCCCCGTCATCTGGTTTTACACCGCCGCGACCGGCTGGGAATCCTCCGCCATCCGCGCATCTGTGATGATGACCGTCGTGCTCGGCGGCTGGGCGCTGAAACGTCCAAGTGATTTGTTGAATTCCCTCGCCGCCGCCGCGTTCATCATTCTCGTTTGGGAACCGCGCCAGATTTTTGAAGCCAGCTTTCAACTTTCATTTTTTGTCATGCTCGTCATCGCGCTCATGCTGCCGCCGATGAATGAATTTTCCGACCGGTTGTTGAAACACGATCCGTTGTTGCCAGATGAATTATTGCCCGGATGGAAAAGAAAATTTCTTTGGCTTGCCCGAAAACTGGCGCGTTATTGCGCCTTGTCGCTCGCCGCGTGGATCGGCTCGCTGCCGCTTTCGATAAAATATTTTCATCTGTTCAGTCCGGTTTCAACGCTTGCCAATATCATCGCCGTGCCGCTCGGAACTTTCGCGCTCATGGCCAATCTCGGCGCACTCATCTGTGGAACTTGGTTTCCGTTTGCCACAGAATTGTTCAACCAAGCCGCGTGGTTTTTCATGCTCGCCATGACTTGGGCCAGTGAAGCTTTCACGAAAATTCCCGGCGCATTTTTCTACGTCCCCGAAATTTCGTGGTTCACCGTTGGAATTTATTACGCCGTCGTCATCGTCCTTTTCAGCGGCTGGCTCAAAATGGCACGGCGAAAAATTTCCGGCGCAATCATTTTAATTTTCATCGCCGCGATTTATTTTTTCCGCTGGGAAAATTCGCGCGGCGAAACTGATCTGACCGTCTTGCCCTTGAGCGGTGGCCACGCGGTTTTTGTGGATGCCGATGGCCGCGCGAACGACTGGCTCGTGGATTGCGGCAGCGACAAAGCCGTTGAGTTCACGCTCAAAGATTTTCTCCGCGCGCAAGGCGTTAATAAAATTCCACGCCTTGTTTTGACCGAAGGCGACACACGCAACATCGGCGGCGCACAATCGCTCGACGAACTTTTTGGTATCGGCGAATTATGGACAAGCAGCGTCAATTTTCGTTCCAGCCTTTATCGCAAAACCGTTGCCGCATTTGAAAATCCGCCGACCCGTCATAAAACTTTTAGCGCGGGCGATTCCGTCGGCTGCTGGAAAATTTTATATCCGAATGCGGCCAATAATTTTTCGCGCGCGGACGACAACGCGCTTGTCCTGCTCGGAAATTTTCACAGCACGAAAATTTTGCTCTTGTCCGATTTAAGCCGTGTTGGCCAAAGCGCGTTGCTCGCCACGACCAATGATTTGCACGCCGACATCGTCATCGCCGGCTTGCCGAATGAAGGCGAACCGCTGTGCGATGCGTTGCTCGACGCGATCCATCCGAAAACAATCGTTGTCGCCGATTCTGAAATGCCCGCGACACGACGCGCTAAACGCGAACTCAAGGAACGTCTCGCCGGAAAAAATGTGCCGGTGATCTATACGCGCACGTCCGGCGCGATAAAAATCGTGGCGGACAAAACCGGCTGGAAACTGGGGACGATGGACGAGCAGAAATTCAGTTCCGTCGCTTCGTCAAACTGACGGAAACATGACGCGCCTGCGGAATGATAAATTTTTTCACTTCAACCGAAACCGTTTGCGGCTTGAATTCCGTCAAGGTCATTTCGGCGATGTCGGCGGCGAGTTTTTCGATCAGCTTCCAATTCTTGTCATCGCCAAATTTCAGCAGCCGTTGCGTCACGGAAAAATAATCAATCGTATCCGCGATGGAATCGGTTTTGGCGGCGGCGGAAAAATCGGATTCCATTTCCACCGTCAGCAGCAAACGCTGCGGTTGCGCTCGTTCCGCGTCCGGCACGCCGACACGATAAAAAACTTCGAGGTCAACGATGGAAATTTTCATATTTGTAATTTGTTGAATCGTTAAATCGGATGCAGATTCACGATTCAACTTTTTAACGATGCGACCATTTAACGTCTTTTGTTTTTCAAAACAGCTTCGAGCAAGATTTTCGTGGGTTTGTTCAGCTTCAGTTTTTTGGCGTCGGCAAATTTCAGCCAGCGGAATTCCTGGCCTTCGTCGTTCAATTTTACGCGTGGATTTTTCGCGGTGCAACGGCAGGTGTAATTCAACAAAACAAAATGCGCATCGTGATAAAATTCCTGCGAGTGAATGCAATCTTGCACGAGCACGAATTTAATGCCGGAAATTTTCAGTGCCGTTTCTTCCAAAATTTCGCGGCGCAACGCGGCTTCGGACGTTTCGCCCCATTTGATTTTGCCGCCGGGAATCCCCCATTTGTTCGACCACTTGTGCGTGCGGATCATCAGCATTTCGTTTTTTGAATTGAAGATCAGCGCGCCGACGGTCGAAAGTGGAATTTTATGGTTGGCGGGGCGAGACTCCGTCGAGCCCAAATCCGGTTTTAAGTCACGGCTCGACGGAATCTCGCCCCACCGGGTTAAAACAAAATTATTTTTCTCCAACAGGCCGCGCAATTCCGAAAGGTGCTCGACAATCAAATCCGGCTCGGCCTTGCGCAATTGCGGCAGCGTGTTGTAGCCGGTCAGCACGGCGCACGAATGCACGCCGCCGTGATGCGCAGTTTCGATGTCGTGCTCCATGTCGCCGATGAAAACGGTTTCGTCCGGCTTCAGATTATTTTCAGCGAGGATCTCGTGGATTTTTTCGCGCTTGTCCCATACGTCGGTGTAGGGTTTTTCGAGGAAAACGTCAAAGCCGTTGATGCGACATTGGACTTTGAAATGGTCGGCGTGGACGGTGCTCAACAGAAAGGTGCGGATTTTTTTTGCGCGGCAAAATTCCAAAAATGTGCGCGCGTGCGGCAGTTCGACCACGGAAGTTTGCGCACGTTTGAACTCGGCATGAAACCATTCTTCGAGCTGCGCCATCGGCACTTCGGGCGTGTGGCGGTCGTAAAATTTTTTGAACGGCAGGGAAAATTCCGCCCGAAATTGTTCCAACGACACAAGCGGTTTGCCGGCCTGGGCGAGCACAAAATTGGACGCCTGCAAAACCGCCGGCAAATCGTCCACCAAAGTCCCCGACCAGTCAAAAATGATGTTGCGGATCACATTTGATTGTTACCAGTTCGCGGCGAAAGCCGACAACTTTTTTCGTATGAAATTGACCCGCGACGGATTTTCCAATATCCAACAGCGGGTGAACCTTGAAGAAACGCGAAAAAACTGGACGGCGCTCGGTGAGAGCGACGCCATGTGGGTCGTTTTGACTGACCCAGCGAAGAAAGGCAACCGCTGGGCAGCGGCGGATTTTTTTGCGACGGGGAAAATCGAGGTGGAAGAAATTTTTACGCAGCTCCAACAGGCGGGCGCTTTGCCGCTTTCCGGTCGCGCCTTGGATTTTGGCTGCGGTTTGGGCCGGTTGACGCAGGCTTTGGCGGCGCGTTTTGAATCGGTGGATGGGATTGATATTTCGTCTTCCATGATCCGGCAGGCGGTGGATTTCAATAAATTTCCTGACCGCGTGAAATATCACCTCAATGCGCGCGAAAATTTGCAGCCGTTTGCGGACGGCAGTTACGATTTCGTGTGCTCCATGATTTCGCTCCAGCACATTCCCGGAAGATTCCAGCAGAATTACATCCGCGATTTTTTGCGCGTGCTGAAACCCGGCGGCGTCGCCTGTTTTCAAACCATTCACGCGCACGGCTGGCGCACCTTCATTCCCGAATGGAGCGCGGATCTCGTCCGCAAATGGCGCAGCCACGGTCAGCCATTCATTCCGCTCTACGGAATCCCGGTGGAACGCGTGAACCAGATCGTCCGCGACGCCGGCGGCGTTTTGAAAAACCATGAAAACTCCGATCATCTCGGCTGGGAATCGCGTTTCATGAACGATACTTTTATCGTGAAAAAACTTTAAGCGGCGTCCGCTAAATTTTCCCGTCCGTGCTAATCGCGTTCAATAAACCATTTGGTGTGCTGTCGCAGTTCACCGGCGACGGCTCGCCGAACCGTCCGCTCGCAGAATTCGGTTTTCCCAAAAATGTTTATCCCATCGGCCGGCTCGATGCCGATTCCGAAGGTTTGCTGCTGTTGAGCGACGAAGCGCAGTGGAATGAAAAACTGCTGCATCCGCGCCACGCGCATGAACGCGAGTATTGGGCGCAGGTGGAAAAAATCCCGGCGCGCGAAGCTTTGGACACATTGCAAAATGGCTTGATAATTCAAGGTCATAAAACGTTGCCGTGTCGCGCGTGGTTGCTGGAACCGCAGCCGGAAGTCGTAGCGGCACCTCGGCAGAGTGCCGCCAACCATGTTCCTCCGAATAATGCGGCGCTCTGCCGAGACGCCGCCACCCTCAAAATTTTGCCTCGCATTCCGCCTATCCGTTTTCGCAAAAGCGTTCCCGATTGCTGGATCGGCTTGGAATTGATCGAAGGCAAAAACCGGCAAGTGCGTCGCATGACAGCGGCGATCGGTCATCCGACTTTGCGGTTGATGCGCGTGCGGATCGGAAATTTTTGGCTGGGCGATTTGATGGCGGGCAAATGGCGGATTTTATCAGCCACGGATGAAGCGCGGGTTGAAGACAGATAAAATCCGTGTTGGTTCCGTGTTCATCCGTGGCTAATTTTTTGCCTTCATTGACGCTGGCGAGGAACGAGATTAACTTTTCACCATGATTGATGTCATTGAAATATCGCCGCGCGATTTGGAAAATCCTCAAGTCCGCCAGCCGATGCCGCGCGAAAAATTCACGCCGCTCGCGAAGGAAATTTATACGCTCAAGAAACAGTTGAACGCGGTCATCCTCGCGCATAATTATCAGGTGCCGGAAATCCAGGACGTGGCGGATTTTGTCGGCGATTCGCTCGGGCTGGCGCAGGAAGCGGCGAAGACGAATGCGGACGTGATCGTTTTCTGCGGCGTGCATTTCATGGCGGAGACGGCGAAAATTTTGAACCCGAACAAAATCGTCGTGCTGCCGGATGCGAATGCCGGTTGCTCGCTCGAAGAAAGTTGTCCCGCGCCGAAACTCGCCGCGCTGCAAAAAACCAATCCGAATTTTTGGACGATCGCGTATATCAATTGCAGCGCGGCGGTGAAAGCGTTGTGCGATGTGATCGTGACGAGCGGCAATGCGGAAAAAATCGTGAACGCCGCGCCGAAGGACAAGGATATTTTATTCGTGCCAGACGAAAATCTCGGCCAGTGGGTGATGGAACAAACGGGTCGGCCGATGACTTTGTGGAAAGGCAATTGTTACGCGCACGTGGAATTTCGGCGCGATGCTTTGTTGAAATTGCAGGCGCAATTTCCTGACGCGAAAACTGTCGTGCATCCCGAAAGTTTGCGCGAGGTGCGCGACTTGGCGGATGCGGTTTGCTCGACGGAAAAGATGATCACGTTCTGCAAAAATGATCCGGCGGAACAATTCATCATCGTCACCGAGTCGGGCATCATTCATCGGATGCAAAAAGAATGTCCGGGCAAGGAATTCATTTGCGCGCCGGTTTTCGACGCGATGCGCGCCCCGACGGACAACTGCCGTTGCAGCGAATGCAAGTTCATGAAAATGAACACGCTGGAAAAAGTCCGCGACTGCATGAAAAATCTCGCGCCGCGCGTGGAGTTGCCGAAGGAAATTTTGGAGCGCGCGCGTCTGCCGATCGAGCGGATGCTGGAAATTTCAGCCAAGCCGATTGAAAATGCAGGCTGAATGCCGATTGATTTTAATCTTCATTTAATCTTCAAAAAATTCCGACACTGGTTTCAAGGGGTTTTGAATCCCAGAGTTACGGTTTAATGAATTCGTAACGGAATTGTCACAATTCCGCCGCGCAGCCGTAACGTCATGGTCGCAAAATGCCGCCGCATCTGAAACCAATCCCCATGAAAAAAACAACCTCACGAAATAATTCTAAAAAGATAAAGGCGACTTTGTTTGCCAGCGCGGCGACGCTGGCTTTGGCCACGACATCGCACGCACAATCATCAGTGGACGCGCTGTTGAACAAGCTGGAGCAGAAAGGCATTTTGACGGCGGACGAAACGCAATCCTTGCGCGCGGAAAATGAGCTGGACGCGACGAATGATTTCAATTCGGCGCTGAATCAAAAATTGCCGTTTGCGCCGTGGGTGAATTCCATCAAATTTAACGGCAGCTTTCGCGGACGGTATGAACAGTTCTCGGCGTTGAACAGCGACACGCTCGCCGACCGCGACCGTTTTCGCTATCGCTTGCTTGCCGGCATCACGATCAGCATGGCGGGTAATCTGGAAGCGGGTTTCCGCCTCGGCTCCGGCGATTCCAAAGGCAGTTCGGTGGTGGGAAATCCATTGTCGCAAAACAGCACGTTGCAGGACAATTTCAGCGACAAGGGAATTTACATTGATACGGCCTACGGCAAATGGACGCCGATCCATAACGACAATTGGCAGCTTTCCGGGACCGTCGGCAAGATGGAAAATCCGTTCAAATTCACACCGATGGTGTTCGACTTGGACTTGACGCCGGAAGGTGGCGCGATTCAAAGTTCTTATGTCATCAATGACAAGAATTCCATTGATGCCACGGGAGCCATTTTCGTTCTGGATGAAGAAGCTGGCACTACCCAAGATCCGATCATGTATGGCGGACAAGTCACTTGGAATGCAAAATGGACCTCAAAATTGCAAAGTGCGTTGGGACTTGGAGCCTTCTCGATCGTCAACTCAAAGCAATTGACCAGCGCGAATGTGATTGAAATCGTTCAAGGCAATACGCGCACTGCCGCCGGTGCTTTGGTGCACAATTATGATCCGATCATTGCCGATGCCAGCTTGACTTACACCCTGGACAGTTTTCCGCTGTATGCCGGCGCGTTCCCGATCAAATTGCAGGGCGAATTCATGGACAATACCGGCGCGCCCGATGACATCAACAAAGGTTATTGGGCCGGCATCGTGTTCGGCAAATCCGGCAAAAAAGGAACGTGGGATATTTCTTATCGCTACGAATATCTCGAATCCGATGCGTGGTATGATCAGATGGCCGACGATGATAACGTCGCTTATTATCATGCTGCACCGGGCGGCGGCGGTTCGGCAGGCTTTGTGGGCGGCACGGATGTGAAGGGTCATTTGATCAAATTGACCTATTCGCTGACCGATGCGTTTTCATTCGACGCTTCCTGCTTCATCAACGATTTGATTCATTCAGAAGTGAATGGCGTCAATGAACCGGGCAATCACAGCCTCCACTTCTTTGCCGACATCATGTGGAAATTTTAACCGGAACGTAACTGAACGATTAACCAGAAACTGATTTAATAAACTTGGAAATGAAAAAAATAATTCTTCCGATCTTGGGCGTGGCGACTTTATTCGCCTTTCAGACGAATGCGCAGACATTGATCAACGGCGCGGGTTCGACTTTCGATTATCCCGCCTTCACCAAATGGTTTGAAGCTTACGGTGCCGTGGATGGCAATGTTCGTTTCAACTATCAATCCATCGGCTCCGGCGCGGGACAAAAGTTGTTGCTGAATAACACCGTTGATTTCGGTGCTTCCGATGCGCCGATGAAGGATGACGCCCTCGCCAAAGCGCCCGGGAAAATCCTGCATCTGCCGATCGTCGCCGGCGGCGTTGCTGTCATCTACAATCTGCCGGGCGATCCGAAATTGAAATTGGACGGCGACACGCTGGCCAATATTTATCTCGGAAACATCACCAAATGGAACGACCCGAAAATCGTCGCATTGAATCCGGGAATTAGTTTGCCGGATACGGCAATCATTCCGGTTCACCGCGCCGACGGCAGCGGCACGAGCTTCATCTTCACTGACTATTTGAGCAGCGTGAATCCGGCTTGGTCCGACACCGTTGGCAAAGGCAGTTCCGTGAAATGGCCGGCGGGAATCGGTCTCGCCGCGAAAGGCAGCGAAGGCGTTGCCGGCCAAGTCAAACAATTGCCCGGCGGCATCGGTTATGCCGAACTCGCTTACGCCGATCAAAATAAAATTCCGTTCGCGGATCTGAAAAACGCCGCCGGCAATTTTATTTCGCCCGCGCCCGATTCCGTCAGCGCCGCGCTCGCCACGGCGAAAATTCCGGACGACTTCCGTTTCTCGATGGTCAACGCGCCCGGCGACAAAGCGTATCCGATCTCTGGCGCAAGCTGGGTGCTCGTTTATCAAAAGCCGAAGAACGCGGAAAACGGCGCGAAGCTCGTCGCATTTTTGAAATGGGCGGTCACCGAAGGCCAGAAAATTTCGCCGTCGCTCGATTACGCGCCGTTGCCGGACGCCGTGCAGCAACGTGAACTGACCTTGCTCGACACAATTAAATAATGACTTCGTTCCCCCGCCCGATATTTTATGGGCGCGAGCCGGACGAAGAGCGAATTCCTCCCGCTCTTCGTCCGGTTGATTTTAGCAGTAAGATAAAAAAGTGAACGACGACGCGAACAATATTAAAACTTCCGCGCCTGCGGGCGGCTATTTTGGCGACAAAGCTTTCAAATGGCTGACGCTCGCGATGGCACTGACCATTTTTGCGCTCGTATTTTTGATCGGTTTTGAATTGTTCAAAGGATCAGAACCTGCACTCAAAAAATTCGGCTGGCATTTTCTCGTCAGCAGTGATTGGGATCCGGTCAACGACGTTTACGGTGCCCTGCCCTTTATTTTCGGAACCGTTTTATCTTCCGTCATCGCGCTTATCATCGCCGTGCCGATCAGCGTGGCGACCGCCGTTTATCTCACCGAACTCGCGCCGCAATGGCTGCGCCAGCCGCTCACGATGTTCATCGAACTGCTCGCCGCCGTGCCGAGCGTGATTCTCGGTTTGTGGGGAATTTTTGTGATGGTTCCGTTTTTGCGCGATCACTTTTTTCCGTTCTTGCAAAAATATCTCGGCTTCCTGCCGATTTTCAAAGGCCCGATTTACGGCGTCAGCATTTTGGCCGGCGGCATCATCGTCGCCATCATGATCATTCCGATCATCACGTCCGTCGCGCGCGAAATTTTGCGCAGCGTTCCCGGTTTGCAACGCGAAGCCGCCTACGCGCTCGGCGCAACGCGCTGGGAAGTCACGCGCATCGCCGTTTTGAGCTACGCGAAAAAAGGCTTGTTCGGCGCGGTGATTCTTGGACTTGGTCGCGCGCTCGGCGAAACGATGGCCGTCACGATGGTCATCGGCAACACGCCGCAAATCGTCAAATCGCTTTTCGCGCCCGGCTACACTTTAGCCAGCGTCATCGCGAATGAATTCAACGAAGCCACTGGCGATCTCTATCCGAGCGCGTTATTTGAAATCGGCCTCGTGCTGCTCGGCGTGACGGTGTGCGTCAACATCATTGCGCAATTGCTGTTGAAAACTTTCGCCGGCCCGAGTGTGAAACCGCAACATTGACATGACTGTTTCCAACCACAACTGGCGCAAGTTCAAGAACGTGTTCATGCAAACGCTCACGTGCGTTTGCGCGATCCTGGTCGTCACGCCGCTCGTGCTCGTGTTTTATCATTTGATCAAGGAAGGTTTTACTTCGATCAATTGGGCGTTCTTCACGCAACTGCCAAAACCCGTCGGCGAAACCGGCGGCGGCATGGGCAATGCGATTGTCGGAACATTTATTTTACTCGCGCAAGCCGCAATCGTTGGTGTGCCCATCGGTGTGCTCGGCGGCGTTTTCCTTTCTGAATATGGCGGAACCAAATTGAATTGGTGGATCCGTTTTGCCGCCGACATCTTGAACGGCGTGCCGTCCATCACCTGGGGCATTGTGGTGTTCGCCCTGATGGTCGTGCCGATGCATGGATTTTCCGCGCTCGCGGGCGGCGTCGTGCTCGGCATGATGATGATCCCGCTCGTGATGCGCACGACCGAAGAAGTGTTGCAACTCGTGCCCGGCGGTTATCGTGAAGCCGCACTCGCACTGGGAATTTCCAAATGGCGCACCATCGTGCAAATCGTTTTGCGCACGGCGACGAAAGGCATTGTCACCGGCGTCCTGCTCGCGCTCGCGCGCGTCGCCGGCGAAACCGCGCCGCTGCTGTTCACCGCGCTCGGCAACCGTTTTTGGGCGCACAGTTTGACCGAGCCGATCGCCGCAATGCCGTTGCAGATTTTCGCCTACGCGATTTCGCCTTACGACGACTGGCACCGGCAGGCGTGGGCGGGCGCGTTGATCTTGCTTTTGCTCGTCCTTTTCATCAATGCCGGCGTGCGCTTTATGACGCGTGACCGTTTTAACCGCAAAGCCTAAAATTTTGAACGCCATGACTGAAACCGCAAATCAAACTTTGGCCGCCGCACCCGAGCAAAAAACCGCCAGTCCGCTGGCGTTGACCGCGCGCAATCTTTCGATCTTTTTCGGCGAGAAAAAAGTGCTCAAGGAAGTTTCCATCGAGATCGCGGCGAAAGCCGTGACGGCCATCATCGGGCCGAGCGGTTGCGGCAAATCCACTTTTCTTCGTTCGCTCAACCGGATGCACGAACTGACTCCCGACGCGCGCATGGAAGGCGAAATCCGTTTGTTCGGTGACGACATTTATTCGCGCAACGTCGAGCCGGTCGTCGTTCGTCGTCGCGTTGGAATGGTTTTTCAAAAATCGAATCCGTTTCCGACGATGTCCATCGAGGAAAATGTCACCGTCGGTTTGCGTTTGAACGGACTGAACAACCGCAAACTTTTGGCCGAGCGCACGGAACACTCGTTGCGCATGTCCGCGCTGTGGGATGAAGTGAAGGATCGTCTGCACGCGCCGGCGATCAGTTTGTCCGGCGGTCAACAGCAACGGCTTTGCATCGCCCGCGCTCTGGCCGTGCAGCCGGAAGTTTTGTTGATGGACGAACCAGCTTCCGCGCTTGATCCGCTGGCCACGGCGAAAATTGAAGAATTGGTTTTGGAGTTGAAAAAGGATTACACGATCGTCATCGTCACGCACAACATGCAGCAGGCCGCGCGCGTTTCGGATTTTACCGCGTTTTTTTATCTCG
>JAMFSG010000185.1 GCA_026225155.1 Verrucomicrobiota bacterium | reverse complement strand
CGACATGGACGCCGGCACGATCGAACTCCGCCGCCTCGAATACGACATCGCCGCCGCGCAAGCCAAAATCCGCGAAGCCGGCCTGCCCGAACGGCTGGCCGAACGGCTGGCGTATGGAAGGTAGAAGTAAGAATGCAGAATGCAGAAAAAGATTGGGCCGACCGCACCAAAAGTTTTGCCCGTCGAATCATCAAACTTTACGCCGCGCTGCCGAAAGACACGGTCGCCCAGGTTCTCGGCAAACAAGTCTTGCGCTCGGGAACTTCCGTTGGGCAAATTATCGGGAAGCTAGGCGCGGACGTTCAAAAGCCGAGTTCATTTCAAAAATCGGTGATTGCCTGAAAGAAGCCGATGAAACAGCCTACTGGCTTGAATTGCTGTCTGACGAAGAAATCATTTCCAAGCAACGCCTCGAACCTTTGTTCAAAGAAACCAACGAGTTGATTGCAATCCTTGTCACCATTTCCAAACGTGCGCGCAACGAATAATTTTCTGCATTTCGCATTCTTCCTTCTGCCTTGAAAATATTAATTCTCAAACCCAGTTCGCTCGGCGACGTCATCCAGGCGTTGCCCGTGCTGCGTTTGCTGAAACTGCATTTTCCAAAATCCGAAATTTTCTGGTGGCTCGATTCCAACTTCGCGCCGCTGCTCGAAGACGATCCCGACCTCGCTGGCATTGTCCGTTTTGAACGCCGTCGCTGGGGACATCCGCAAAACTGGCCGGAAATGCTCGGCAGCATCCGCTGGCTGCGCGCGCAAAAATTCGATCTCGTCATTGACCTGCAATGCTTATTGCGCAGCGGCGCGTTCGCGTGGCTGTCGCGCGGAAATTTTCTCATCGGCCTCGACGAAGCCCGCGAAGGCGCACGCGCTTTTTATGACATCGCCGTGCCGCGCGAAAGTTTTCACACGCACGCCGTGGATTGGTATCTGTCAGTTTTGCCGAAACTTGGCGTGCCCGTTCACAAAAATTTTCAATGGCTGCCACCACGCCCAAAAATTGCCGCTGCCGTGAAATCAAAATGGAAAACGGACGGCACGAAATGGATCACGCTCCAGCCCGGCGCGCGTTGGGACAACAAGCGCTGGCCGGTCGAAAAATTCTCCGAACTTGTTTCGCAGCTCGTCAAAAAATTTCCCGACACGCGCATCGCGGTTCTCGGCAGCAAGGATGACAAATTGCTCGGCGAAATCATTTCCAGCGCCGAACCGGGGCGTTGCGTGAATTTATGCGGCGCAACGTCGTTGCCAGAGATGATCGAATGGATCCGTCTTTGCGACCTGATGATCACCAACGACACTGGTCCGTTGCACGCCGCCGCCGCGCTCAACAAACCGACCGTGGCATTGTTCGGCCCGACCGAACCGCGCCGCACCGGCCCTTACGGCCAGCTTGATAACGTCCTGCGCCTTGATCTCCCCTGCTCGCCGTGTTTGAAATCCAAATGCCAGATCGAAAACACAAACGAATGTCTGCGCACCATTTCGCCCGCGCTGGTTTTTGAACGCGTGAAAAAAGTTTTCAACTAAAACTTTTTCGCACGCTTCATTAAAATCCTTAAACGGAATAATCTTTGTTTCTTTCCGCCTGCGCAGTTATTTTTCAAACATGAAGTCTGCCGTCATTTTATTTTGCCTCGCTCTGGTGCTGACAAAAAATACTTTCGCGCAAAACCCCGACGCGGATTCTCCGCCGGCTCACACGCCGGAAAACGAAGTCGCGCTGTTCAACGGCAAGGATTTTTCCGGCTTCACTTTTTGCATGGCGAAAAATGCCGATCCGCTGCAAACGTGGAGCGTGACGAATGGCGTCATCCATTGCACCGGCACGCCCGTCGGTTATCTCCGCACGACGCAGGTTTACAGCAATTATTTTCTCACCGTCATCTGGCGTTTCGTCAAAATCGCGCCCAAAGCCGACAACACCGGCGTGCTTGTCCACATCCAAGACCCCGACAAAATCTGGCCGCAGTGCATTCAAGTTCAAGGCAAGCACGACCGGCAAGGCGATTTGTTTTTGATGGAAGGCGCGGAATCCAAAGAACACAAAGGCATGGATAAAAATACGCCGGTTCCGATGCGCGGCCAGTCGGCGGAACATCAGGTCGGCGAATGGAACAAATCTGAAACCATCTGCCGGCACAATCAGGTCGAATCGTTCATCAATGACAAATTTGTGAACGAAACGACGGAATGCACGCTCAATTCCGGCTACATCGGCATCCAGAGCGAAGGCGGCGAGATCGAAATCAAATCCATCATTTTCACGCCGCTGAAATATTAAGCCGCCAGTTTTTTCTTCACCCAAGCTTCCGCTTCACCGGGCGTTTTTAATTCATCCGCCAATTGCAGTTCGCGGATTTCGTGCAGCAGCGCACCCAATTCTTTGCCCGAGCGCATTCCAAGCTTGATCAAATCGGCTCCCGTCAAAAGCGGCGGGCGGATCGCCGGTTGTTTTTTTAATTCTTCCGCCTGCTCCAACAAAAAATGGTAATGCTCCAGATCGCCTGACGAACCCAGGCAATCCAATTTGTGCAATTCCAATTCCAGCGGAAAAGTCTCGCGCAATAAAAGCCGACGCAAAGTCGCCTTGCGCATTTGTTTCACATCCTTGAACTGCATGTGATTCTTCACGCACACGACGATTTCTTCCGTCTGCTTTTTCGGAAATCGCAGCCGTCTCAAAATTTTTTCCGCCATTTCCGCGCCGATATTTTCGTGGCCGTAAAAATGGATTTTGCCCGTCGCCGCGTCATGTTCAAATGTCACCGGCTTGGCGATGTCGTGCAACAAAACCGCCCACGGCAAAGATTCATTCGCGTCCGCCGGAAGCTTTTCCAGCATCAAACAAATGTGATTGAACACGCTGCCTTCGGGATGAAAATCCGGCGACTGCTCGCAATCAATTGTCGCCGCCAGTTCCGGAAAAATCGGTTCCAGCAATCCGCTGTCGCGCAGCAAAACCAAGCCGCGCGCGGCGGAAACCGGGAGCGCCGGCATCCTGCCGGCGTTTTTTTGAAAAATCTCCGCAACTCGCCGGCTGGAAGCCGGCGCTCCCGGCGGTGCGAATAATTTTATCAATTCATCTCGCACGCGTTCCGCGCTGATGAGTTTGATTTTTGGCGCCAGTTTTTGGATCGCAGAAAACGTTTCCGCTTCGATCTCAAAATTCAATTGCGCCGCAAAACGGATGGCGCGCAGCAACCGCAAATGATCTTCGCCAAAACGTTCTTCGGGTTTGCCGATGGTGCGGATCATTTTCGCGCGCAAATCTTTTTCGCCGCCAACCCAGTCGTGGATTTTTTCAGCAAGCGGATCGTAAAAAAGTCCGTTCACGGTAAAATCCCGGCGCGACGCATCGGCTTCCGCGTTGGCAAAAATAATTTTTTCCGGACGGCGGCCATCCTGGTAATCCGTTTCCGCGCGAAACGTGGCGACCTGGAATTGCTGCGCGTTTTCAACGACGATGATGACGCCGAATTTTTTGCCGACAGGAATGGTTTTGGAAAAAAGTTTTTCCACCTGCTCCGGCTTTGCATCCGTGGCGATGTCAAAATCCTGCGGTTCGCGTCCGAGCAAAAAATCGCGCACGCAGCCGCCGACCCAGAACGCGGCGAAGCCGTCGGCTTGCAGGCGCGCGACGATTTCTTTCGCAATGGCTTTGGGCGGATCCGATTTCATTTACGATTTACGATTTACGCGCGGATTACCAGCTAACTCGTAAATCGAAATTCGCCAGCCGCAAACTTTCCGGCGCATGGTTTGATTAAACTTTCTGCCGGCGCGGGTTTCTGATAAATCCTTCCGCGTGGAAACCGTCACGCAACTCACCAACGAACTCGTCGCGTCCTACGCCAAGGCGGGCGGAATCAATCATTTGGACGGGAAAAATCTGCCGTCGAAACGCGGCGTGACGGCGATCACCCACGATTTGCTGCGGCTGCTGTTCCCCGGATTTTTTGACGAGAAATTGATCCATTCGTCGGAAGTCAAAGTGGAGACGGCGGCGTTGCTGGATTCCGTCCTCGGAAAACTGGAGGACGAAATCCGCAAGAGCCTGGAATATAATCCGCCCGCCGGCCTCGCCAAAAAAAACATCACGAAAACCGCGCACGAACTGACGGTGGAATTTCTCGGCAGCCTGCCGCGCGTGCGCGAAATTTTGCAGACAGATGTCCAGGCTGCATTCGATGGTGATCCGGCGGCGGCGAGCAAAGAGGAAATCATCGTTTCCTATCCGTTCATCGAGGCCATCGCAATGCAACGGCTCGCGCATGAATTGTATCTGAAAAATGTCGCGCTGATCCCGCGCATCATGACGGAATGGGCGCATTTTCGTTCCGGCATGGATTTGCATCCGGGCGCGAAGATCGGTTCGCATTTTTTTGTGGATCATTGCACCGGCACGGTCGTCGGCGAAACGGCGGTCATTGGTAACCACGTAAAACTGTATCATGGCGTGACGCTCGGCGCGAAATCCACGGCGGGCGGACAACAATTGCGCGGCAAAAAACGCCATCCGACCATCGAAGATCATGTGACGATTTATCCGGGCGCGACGATTCTTGGCGGCGACACGGTCATCGGGGCGGGCAGCACGATCGGCGGCAACGTGTTCATCATGGCCAGCGTGCAGCCGAATTCACTGGTGATCTACGACGGCCTCGACATGCGCGTGCTCGACAAGGCGGATAAAAAAACGGCGGTGGATTTTCAGATTTGAAAAGCGTTTAAAGAAAAACGCCGCGCGGCAATTTTTGCTGCGCGGCGTTTTATTTTCCCTTGATGAATTATTTTGCTACGGCAGCAGTGGTGGCCGCAGCTTTCGCATCGTCATCCGCCGAAATCTTGTTGCCGAAGCCGATGATGACCGTCGAGCCGACCAGCAGCGCGAGCATCAAGACGACGAGCAGTTTCGTCGGTGATTTTGCCCCGCGCCATTCCTTGAAAAAAATCCCCCACAGCGTGCTGAAGATGATGATGCTCGCCATGTGCAGCGTCCAACTGGAAAATTTGTAGCTGCCCATCTGGCTCTCGCCCATCTGATAAAAGAAAAATTGCAGATACCAGAATGTTCCCGCCAGTGCGCAGAAAAGCCAGTTGGAAACGAGCGGAACGGAACTCCCGATTTCAAATACGGCAACCTTTGCAGAACTGCCGTGATCGTCGCCGCCGTCCGTTTGACCGGCGACGGGTTGAACTGTCGCGCTGAAATATTGATGCGCCGAACGGTTTTTGAAATGCAGCAGCACGCACCAGAGGAAATTCGTCGTCAAACCACCGAGCAGAATCACCGTGATCACGGGCAATCCAACCCACAACGGACCGGTGCCGTGCGCGGCGGAAATTTTGCTGATCGGGTCGCCGAATTGAAAACCGAATGAAAAACAAGAACTCATCACACCGGAAAACGTCGCGATGCCGAGGCCTTTCCACAGATTAAATTCCGCGATGGCCGAAGTTTTGCCGCTCATTTCTTTTTCCTTCCGCACGCCCGCAATGCCGCCGATGACGATGCCGAGCAGGCAGACGAATACGCCAAGCAAAACAATTTTTCCGCCGTGCGGCTGCAAAAGTTTGGAGGCAAATTCACCTTGCACCAACGGCGGAACCAACGTGCCGAACGCTGCGCAATAACCCAACGCGATTGCCATGCCGAGTGACATCCCGAGATAGCGCATCGTCAAACCGAACGTCAAACCGCCGAGTCCCCACAACGCGCCCATCAAATAAGTCATCCAAAAATCATAGCGCGCCGATTCGCGCAGCACGGCGAAGAGATCGTGCGAGAGCAGCAACGCGCCGATCCACGGACAGATGAACCAACTGAACATTCCGCCCGCGAGCCAGAATGTTTCCCACGACCATTTGCGCACGCCTTTGTAAGGCACATAAAAACTGCCGGACGCCAGGCCGCCGAGCCAGTGAAAGACGACGCCGAGTAATGGATTTGGTTGCATGTAATTATTTTTGGATCAACGACGTTCGCTCAAAACTTTTTTTTCGTATTGTTTCACTTCGGCCAGCCAATGTTCACCGACGGGAACATTTTTGGATTCGCAGT
>JAMFSG010000184.1 GCA_026225155.1 Verrucomicrobiota bacterium | reverse complement strand
GATGCGATGAATCATTTGCAAAATGACTTGAAACGCAGTGATGGGATTTTGGGAAATCACGTCCATGCGTTCGGCATTGTAATGTTCAATCGCCGCCGCGCTGGTATCCGGCCAGACTTTTCCGTGCGCGAGCGGGAAATCAGAAATCGCCAAGCCGGCGTGCTGATGCCGCATCGTCGCGCCGAGCGCGAGTTGGATGAAAATCAAAATCGTGACGAACAAAACGTGGCTGCGCAAACCACGACGAACCGGCGAAGTTTTTGGCCGCGCGGCTAATTCAATCCAGAAACGGCTCGTGAAAAAGGCGATGGCGCAAATCAGTGCGAAAAAAGATTGCGCGACCACGCCGTGAAAAATTCCGAGAATGTCCATTTTCATCGTCACGCGCAATCCGCCGAGAACGCCTTGCGCGATAACGCCGAGAAACGCAGCAATCGCAAGCCAGCAAAATAATTTCGGCAAAGGATTCCACCAAGGTCCGAAAGGGCTGGTGACATAAAAAAACAAACCTATTGCACCATATAAAACACCGTCCAGCCAACGATTTGGATAAATTACTTCACTGGCAATACCAACAATCATCAGAATCAACCCAGTCCACCGCATATATCCGCGCAATTTTTTCCCTAGAATCCATACAAATAAAACTGTCGTCATCAGACCGACGACGGTTGCCCAGAGCCGGTGCGTGTGTTCGTAGAAAATTCCGCCGGTCCATTTTGAGATCGGGAACGCGAACATGTTGTAGCCGTAGCTATTCGGCCAATCAGGCACGGACATGCCGGCTTCGTGGCTCGTGACAAGTCCGCCCGCGCCAAGCAGCAAAAACGTCGCGATCGCCGTGAGCACGGCGAACCAAAACAACGGACGATTTTCGGTTTTGTTCATCTAAAAATGACCGCCGCGATTTTTTGGATCGCAGCGGTGTCCCCCAACTTAAATCATTTCACCGTGAACGCCGGAAAACTCACAGTCACGTCGCTGTCTTTGACTTCGACGGCGGCGGTTTGCTTGCCGAGTTTGCGGTGAACGGCAGTAATTGTGTATTTTCCCGGCGGCACGTTTTTGATGGTGAATTTCCCATCCTTGTCGCTGACGGCAAAATACGGGCTGTCAACCACCGTCACCCACGCGAACATCCACGGATGCACGTCGCATTGGAACTTCAGAAAATCTTCCGGCTTGTCGAACGTGTAAGTCAAATCTGCGCCGCCGGACATTTGCGCGTCGTTGTGATCGGCGTTGCCCGCTTTGGATGTGGTGTGAACATTATGAATGCAAGGATCGGAATTTTTAATGGTGATTTTCTGGCCGGTTTGCACCGCAAAAATTGTCGGTGAATAAAGACAGCCTTTTTGATCCAACACAACTGGCGCAGCGCTTTCGCCGGTAGATTTGCCAGTGACATTCAGTGAAACAACGACGTCCGCCAGTTCGCCTTTTGCGCCGACAACGTAAAAATGCGTCGTCGGTTTGTCCGTGTGCAGCGAACCGCAAGTCGGGTCTTCTTCGAGCGGCGTGATCTCTTTTTCGGCGGGCGGCGTGCCTTGCAAAGTGATGACGCCCGTGATGTCCGCCGCGCGCAAGACCGGAACGGCGGCGAGCGCAGCAACCAAAAGGAAAACCGAAGAAATTTTCATAACGCGTCCGAAATTTTAGCAGCCGTGAGAACGACGGACAAGTAAATTGTGAAATTTTTCACAAGCGTTGAAGCAATCCAGTTTTGCAGGCGCAAAATCATTTCTTCCGCGACATCCGAAAAATCGTGATACCGACAAATAAGGCAAGCTGGCCGAGAAACATTCCGAGCCAGCCGCAATGCAGCCAGAAAATCGTCACGGCGGAAATCACCAGCGACAAAGCGCTCCAAATCCAAGTGGGTTCGTCTTCGAGTTCCGCCGCGCGGTGGAAGAAAATGGCGAACGCCAGCGAAACTAAAATCAGCGTGTAAGGAATGGTCATCGCCTGCCACGGTTTCAGCCGCGCAAACTTTTCATCACGCGCGCCATTTCGAGGGCGGTTTGCGCCGCTTCGGTTCCACGATTATGTTTTTTATCGAGGCAACGTTCGCGCGCCTGCTGTTCGTTTTCCAGCAGCAAAACTTCGTGGATGACGGGGACTTCGTGCTGTATCTGGATCTGCGCGAGCGCATTGCTGACGGCTTCGCCGATGTGTTGCGCATGCGTCGTCGCGCCGCGCAAAATCACGCCGAGACAGATGATGGCGGAAATTTTCGAATCAGCAGTTGATTGATGCGCCAATTTTGCGGCGACGACGGGAATTTCATACGCGCCCGGCACGCGAATGATTTTAACCGTTCCGCCCGCGCGCAAAATTTCCGCTTTCGCCGCGCGCAACATCGCGTCCACATAACGCGAATTATATTTGGAAGCGACGATGGCAAAACGGCCGCCGCGTGAACTGAAATTTGTTTTAATGATTTTTTGGAGCATGAGAAATTATTTCCGGCTGCCGTCCGTTGACTTCCACTCGCCATCGTAGGTGGCGACCACAACAAATTCATCACCGGGTGCTGCCGTTTCTTTCGGCGGGTTTGGCGGTGGAATTTTTAGCGGGCCGGGCGGCGAAGATTTTTTGTTCAACAGACTGGTTTCTTCATCGGAAGCACGGGCGGCGTCCATCAATAAAAATTCCCATCGGCCTTCGATCGTGCGCTGCGGCGGCGCCTTGAACGGCTTCACTTGAAATTCGCCGCCTTTGAACGACAGCAGCCGGTGAAAAGCCGGTTCGCCTGTCAGCCCGCCGATTGCGGCGTGCGTGACCGCGCCAGCCTCGATGTAAATCTGCCCGCGCATTTCTGCGTTGCGGATTTCGAGGATTGAAGAATGGCGGCCGTTACATTCCATCTGGATGACTTCCTGCAAACCGACGTGCCGCAGCGCGCCGCTGAAACCTTCACGGTGCGCCCACAAAACCAGGTCGTTCAGCATGTTGAAAACCGATCTGATGCCTTCGGGCGTCACCGGTTTTTCGATGAACAATTCCGCGCCGTTCGCGAGCGCGTCCGCGCGTTTGGCCTCGGTT
>JAMFSG010000183.1 GCA_026225155.1 Verrucomicrobiota bacterium | reverse complement strand
GGGTTTTCGCTCGTGGAAGTCATGATTGCGATTGTGATTTTAGGCGTCGTGCTCGTTGGCCTCACGCAAGGCATCACCACGGCTTTAAGTTCCAGCAAGGAATCCGAATGGCAAACGACCGGCGCATTATTCGCCGCCGGACAAATCGAAACTTTGCGCGCGGAAAAAGATTTAACCGACGGCGAAACCAGCGGCGATTGTGGCGCAATGTTGCCGCAATATCGTTGGAAAGAAACGGTGAGCCCGACAGACATTGGCGGATTGCATTCAGTTGTGGTGACGGTGGAAAATTCTAAAACGGGCGTGCTGGTTTATGAATTAAATACCCTGTTGTTCGAACCGGCGAGCGATGCGTCCAGCCAACCCAAAGACGCAAAGGCGAAAGCCAAAACGCCATGACGATGCATTTTTCCCAACGCACAACCTGGGTGGCACGGGCGTCTCGCCCTTCAAATCCGGCGGGACGCCGGATTTCGTTTGCGGTGTTCACGTCTGGTGGGACGGACGAATCAGGACGATTGAAATCGACAAACGGTTTTGGGCGCGACGCCCAAAACTACAGGCCGGAGGCCTGTGCCACCATTTGCCAAAACGGTTTCACGTTGATCGAAGTGGTCATCAGCGCGGCGTTGATGGCGCTGATTTTAGTGAGCGCATATCTGTGTTTGAGCGCCGGTTTCAAAGCGCAAAAAATGATAGAGCCGCGCGCGGAAATCATCCAAAACGCGCGCGTCGCGATGGCGATCATGTCGGCCGATTTGCGATCGGCGTGCCCGTTGTCGAAGGATGATGAACTTCTCGGCATGACGCGGACGATTGGAAATATTGAAGCCGGCAATCTGGATTTCGCGACGCACAATTACACACCGCGCCACGCAAACGAAGGTGATTTTTGCGAAGAAAGTTTTTACGTGGAAAAAGATCCGGCGAGCGGGCAATTGAGTCTCTGGCGGCGGCGAAATCCAACCATCGCGCTTGATCCGTTGAACGGTGGCGGCAAGGAAGAAATTGCTACCGGCGTCGCGAATTTGAAGTTTGAATATTTTGACGGCACCGATTGGTATGACACGTGGGGTCAAATCAAGGCCGATGGCAAAGACGCCAGTTCCAACGCGCAAAAAAATAATCTTTCAGGTTTGCCAGCCGCCGTGCGCATCACCTTGTCCATGGATTCTGAATCACGGAAAAAACGATCCGAGTTTGTGGCGGCGGAAGAAATCCCAGCGCCGCCGCTCACTTTTCAAACCGTGACTTGTTTGAATTTGGCAGATGCAGTGCAAAATAATTCCAGCGATGCCGGCGCGGGAAATTCCAGCGGCACTGCGCCAACGCCCGGAAATGGAGGCGCGAATTAAAGCGATGAGCAAAAACGCTTCCATTTTGGTCGGGCTGCTTTGGTGTCTCGCGCTATTGTCGTTGATCGTCATCGGCGTGCTGCACACGGCACGGATGGATTTGTTGGTCGTGAAAAATTACGGCGATAAAATCCAGGCGCATTATCTCGCGCTCGCCGGCATCGAAAAAGCCGAAGCCTTGTTGTATCGCGACGCCAAGGACCGCAGCCACAGCAAAAAAAATCACAGCGGTAATTTTTACAACGACGCAGCATCGTTCCGCGAAGTGAAATTAGGCCGCGGAGTTTTTAACGTGCTGCGGCGCGGACGTTCGGACGAAGGTGGCGAAATTATTTACGGCGTCAGCGATGAAGAAAGCCGCCTCAACGTCAACACCGCCGACACGAACGCGCTCGGCCAATTGCAAAACATGACGCCGGATGTTGCGACGGCGATTATCAATTGGCACGGCGGTGACGCCACGGCGAATGCCGCCGAGGCACAATATTATGCCGGATTGCAACCGCCGTATCAGCCACGCAATGGCCCGTTTCAAACCGTGCGTGAATTGTTGATGGTGCGCAGCGTCACGCCAGAATTGTTGCTCGGAAAAGATATTCACCAAAACGGTTTACTCGGAGACATCGGCGAAAACGACAATGATGACAATGCTTCCGTTGATAGCGCGGATTTGGGTTGGGCGGGAAATCTGACCGTGGATTCAGCCGTGCAAAATGTTGACGCCGCCGGCGATACCCGCGTCAATATTCAAACGGCGGATGAAAATTCGTTGATGGCAATTCAGGGCATCACGTCGCCCATCGCCAAAGCCATCGTCGCCTATCGCGGACAACATCAATTTCAGAGCATCGCTGATTTGCTGGATGTGACGCCGCAGAACCAAAATCAAAACGGCGCGCAAAATTCCAATTCCGGCGGCGATTCCGATTCGGGAAAAGTCGTCGGCCAAAATCTCTTCATGAAAATCGCCGATGGCATCACGGTGGCTTCGGATCAAAATTTACCCGGCGCGATCAACATCAACACCGCCGGTCTCGATGTGCTGGTTTGTCTGCCGGGCGTGACGCGCGAAATCGCGCAGGCGATCATTTCACAACGCTCGTCCGGCGGGTTTTTCGCCAACACCGGCGAGCTGTTGAAAGTGCCGGGGCTGACGCGCGACATTTTCAAACAGATCGCGCCGCTCGTCACCGCGCGGTCAGAGACGTATCGCATTTTGAGCGAAGGACGCATCACTTCAACGGGCGCACGACAACGCATCCAAGCCATCGTCCACATCGGACTCAACGACGTCAAATTGCTTTCGTGGCGGGAGGACGACTTGTGAAAAAAAATAATTTCCTGAATCCGCCGGATATTTTTATCGAGATCGGCCAAAGTTCATTGCGGGTCGCACGCGAAAATGACGGCTTGGAATTGCCGCTGGAACGTTTGACGGACGGACGCTTGACGCCAGTGA
This sequence comes from Verrucomicrobiota bacterium, assembly GCA_026225155.1. Taxonomy (GTDB): domain Bacteria; phylum Verrucomicrobiota; class Verrucomicrobiia; order Limisphaerales; family UBA11358; genus UBA11358. The sequence continues at coordinate 1,222 of JAMFSG010000183.1, read as the reverse complement.
GCAAAGAAAAATTGATTGTTGCGCTGAAAAATTTTCTGCAACCAAAAAGCTGGCAGCCGCGTCCGCGTGCCGTTTGCGCGATCAATGCGCGCGGTGTTTCGTTGCGAAAATTATCGTTGCCCAACGGAGCACAGGAACAATTTCATCAGCGATTGCTGCTGCAAATTGAAAACGAATTTCCGTTGTCGCCCGACGAACTGGCTTGGGGCTATCTACAACTTGGTTCGGCGACGAATGGCATCGGCGCAAAACAAGATTTGCTCGTCGCCGCCGTCAAAAAAGAAGTGGTCGCGGATTATCAGGAAGTTTTATTGGCGAGCGGAACGAATCCGATTTTCACGCTGGCGGCATTGGCGCGAAATTCCCTTTGCACGCAACCGGCTGAATCACACGCGCTGCTGGACATCGGCGACCAGCAATCGGAATTGACGGTTTTTGAAAAAGACGTGCCGACGATTTCGCGCATCATTTTTTGGGGCGGCGCGAATGCCACTGGCACAAGCGATGCGAAATTGGACGCGCTGGCGCAAACCATCAAAAGCAGTTCGAGCGGAACGAAAGTTTTTATTTCGGGAAATAAAATCACCGAAAATTTTCCGGCGCAACTGGCAAAAAATTTAGGCGATGGCTGGAAATGCGAGCGGCTGGAAATTGCCGAGGGGGAAAATTCCGCCGCCATTGCCGGTCTCAAAAAACTAACGGAATTAAATGGCGAATTGCCGCTGGCCATTCGCGTCAAACAAAGCAGCACAGCAAACCTTTCCACGCCAGATGTAAAAAAATGGCTGGTGCGCGCAGCGATGTTGATCGCGGCGTTGTTATTATTGCCATATTTCGAAGCGTTGTTGTTCAAATCACATCTGGCGAAAAAGGTTTCCGCATATCATGCCGAAGCCGTGCGGTTGACGACGATTGACCGCGAACAGGATTTTCTCCGCTATCTGAAACAAAACCAGCCGCCATATCTGAATGCGCTGTTTGTTTTTTCCAAATCCACGCCGCCCGGCACGCACTTTGATGCGTTGACGATGAACAGTCACGGCGAAGTTTCGATGCGCGCGTCGTTTCGCGACGGCTCGCAGGTTTCGGATTTTCGCTCCAAACTGATTGCTTCCGGCGCGTTTGCAAATGTTACCGTCGAAGAACAGACGCCCGCACCGTTTGGCCAGCAAGTCAACGTGCGGATGACGGCGCAATGGAAACCCGGCGCGCAATGGCCGTC
>JAMFSG010000182.1 GCA_026225155.1 Verrucomicrobiota bacterium | reverse complement strand
CGTGCTTAATTGATGATATTTCACCCAACAAGTCTGTCGCACTTCCAACTTGAATCCAAGCGGCCTAACACAGCGCTGGAGCCAACGGCGAGTATTCCCGCCGTTTTGAGTCGCACTCGATTTCACGCTTGCAGTTGCTCGCGCCGTGGCTCAGCTTTGGGTCGTTAGGCCACCTGACCACGCCATGAAATTGCGCAGAATAGATATGCAAAATTATGTGGACGACGAGACGGGGACTTATTTTTATCTCCCGCTTCACGATGTTGACAATTTTGAGCAAGCGGAGGCGATGATTCAGATGGATATTGATTGCTATCTTGGCCAGTATCCAGCCGAAGATTATTGGGGGACGCGGCGGACTGTTCTCCCCATAGTGCATCTCGATCCGCCACCAACGATATGATCACACTAAAATGCAAGTATTGTGGTAAGGAGTTCGAGTCTAAACAGCCAGCGGCGTTGTATTGTTCAGCGAGCTGTAGAAAGGTCAGCCACCAGATTGCAGCCTTCACGAAGGAGAAGCCGCTCAAGAGCGTTCCAGGCCGTTCGAGTATGGCGAGCCAGATTATTCAGGATGGTGACAGATGGTAATTGATATTGATATAAACCGGTGGCCTAACCAGTCGCCGGAGCCAACCGCCGTTGGCGCTGCGGTTGCAATCCACATCGCGAGTCGGCGGTGGCTCAACTTGCTACGTTAGGCTGCTTGGCCACATCTTTGATTGTATGACACCCACAGAGCTTCAGGACAAAATTGAGAGGCATCGCCAAGAGATTGCGCGCCTCTCCAAGAATCCGAACAGCTATGCCACGACTCCGTTGATTGCGACCGAGCATTCCGAGATTTTTATTGCCGCTTCCCAGCTTGCCGAGATTTCTAGCCGGAGATTGGAGCGGCAGACAGGTTTGCTGATTGGTCTCACTTGGACGCTCGTTGGATTTACGGCGGTGTTGATTATACTCACGCTTCTGCTTGTAAAGCATGGCTAGGACTGCGAGTTCTATTCCCAGCACTATTATGAGTATCACCAAGACGCAGCCTAACCAGTCGCCGGAGCCAATTCTCAAGTCTATTACTTTTTTGACGTGATCGGAGTCAAGTTTGTGCACGGATTTTCCCTGCTCCGACTGCAATTTAGATAGAACTCAATTTCCTTCGATATTCTGTTTCCGTTTAACAAAAAGTAGCATATCAGCTTCCATCTCGTCAAAGGCTTGAGTGTGAAAAAGCTCAAGCTGGCAGTCGCTTCCAACAGATTTGTTTGCCTCGTCCAAAGTGGCGCATTTTTTAAGAAATTTTATATCGCTTCTGGTTCTCGCAAGTTCAAATAAAATTAAAAGCATTAATTCTCTGTCGGACAGGTTTGGGTCGCGAAAAGTTCTCATTACTTTTTAAAATGTCATTGGAATTAAAAAAGCCAAGCTATTAACATTTGGAGATGACAAGACTTAACGAAATTTTGGTTTGGTTGGTTGGTTTGGTTTTAATTTAAGCCACGGTTCTGCGGCAAGTTCTCGCACAAAATCTTCAATCTTAGAAATACACAATGGTGCCCGTTTTTGTTTTATAGCTGCTTGAATTATGAAGCCTAACTGACCGCTGATTACATGATGGCGCAAGCGATAGAGCTTCTCCTCCTGCTTTTCCGCAAGATCGTTTTTTGGAAGTTTCGATTTCTGAATTGTTTCTGCCATTTCTTTTTTCCAAGGGATGCCCTCAGCAAGCAAAGCGCGGGTTTCATTTGAAAATGGTTTTTCTTTGTTCCCTTGTGCCGCAGCTATCTCGATTGCGGTCAATCCAAATCTGGCAGGTATAAAATCCTTCTGACCTTTGCCTATCAACCATCTCCAGTCAACGCCGGTTGCAACAGCGATTGTTTGCGCGGGACGTTTGGACATTGGTTTTTTGCCGCGTTCAAGTTTTTTAATATAAGCCAAAGACAACGCGGTTCTCTTGGCGAAGGCATCTTGGGTGATACCAATTTGATCCCGAAGAAAACGCAGTCTTGTCGTAAAATCTTCACTCATGCGAATAGGATACCATAGTATCCCTAAAACTGTAAAGGGGATACTTTTGTGTTTGTAAAGGGATACCAGAAGGTGGATAAAGGTGGCAGTTCGATTAATTAAAAACTATGAAAAATACAAATGATCAAACAGACACCGAAGCGCCGCAGCCATTGCTGCTGGATATAAATGCCGCCGCGCAGCGCCTGTCCCTTGCGCCGGTTACCATTCGCAAATTAATTCGTCAGCAACGGTTAGCAAGGGTTCCAAACATTAGAAAACTTCTAATCCCAGAAATTTCGCTGCGGCAATTCGCTGCGACCGCCAAATGAACAACCAATCAAAATTACCGCCAAATCTCATCGTGGATTTGTGCCTATACAGCGTTCGCCATCGTCGAGAAAATTTTATGAATAATAAACCTTACGAAGATAGCCCTCTTGATTTGGTTCTTAAAAATCAAGAAGGACAAACCGTCGCACGAGTTCCGGCAGGCAGTCCACTTCATCGAGATATTCGACGGCTGGCTTATGAAAAAAAATCTGCTCGCGATATTTCTGCCAACGACCTGATTGAATTTTGCGGCGGTCAATATCCACCCAAAAAGTAAAAATTATGAACCTTAATCACGATCAAAAAGAAATCCCAACTTCTGCTGGCGTAGCTCCGGCAGAAAACTTTGGGAAACCAATGGCATTCAAGCCGCCTTTTCGCTCGCCAGAAGAAATTTCTGGCGAAATTACCAATATCCAAGTCCCGACGTTAAATAATGACGGCTGTTACCCAACAAATTGCGACCTATGAACATTGCAAAAAAATTTATTCATTCTGTTCCTTCACTTTTTAAATTAGACATAAAACGCGAGCAGGCGAAATTAGCAAAAATTGAAAAAAAACGGCAAGCGCGAGAAGCGCGCGCTCAAGTCATTTCGCGTTATGCGGCACTGCGCGACAACTTAATGGCGGCGGGGAAAAACAGTGATTTCAAAGCCTCCGAAATTGATCGCCTAGCAACATGGCCGAGAGGAGAAATTTTTCAGCAATTTATTTCTGGCAGGATTCCAGTTGAAGAACTCGCGACGCGGTTATTGCAATGTGAAACCGTGAATAAATATGCTGACCAAATTAAGCTCGAAATCCACAAGTTTTTTGTCGAACCAGCCGAAATAAAATTAGCCGAATTTGAAAAGCAAAATGCCGTTGCTTTACGCGGTGTTAAATTGGAACAGGCTCCAGAACCGGAGTTTGTCCCCGCTTCTCCGGCAAGAGAATGGTAATAATTTATGCGCCAAAAGCACTTTGACCGATTGCCATTGCGAGTCTCTACCGAGCCGATTGTGCAGCCCTCACCGAAACCACAGGAATCTCGATAAAATGAAAAGTTACATGAGATTTTCAAAGGCCAGCGGCTCGACCCGTCGCCGCGTCGAACGAATCATCCGGCTTGGCACACATTCAACCAAACGTGCGTTGTCGGCATCCCGCCGCCGCGAATTTTCGGAAAGGTTGGATTATGACCGATGATTCAATCTCCGTTGGACGAGCCACCAGCAATATCGTCCATGCCCACACAACTCCGGCCAAGATCATTTCAGAAATTCAATCTGGCAAATGGGCGGACGAAATAGCCGCGCTTCGTTCTGCCACCGGCGACGAAGCGGAGAGGATTAAACGAAACTTGCTCGCCATCCTTTGGGCAGGGAAATTCAATACCCGCAAAAACGAAGGCATTGAAAAATCTTCCGGCCTGCTCTGTGCGGATATTGACAAAATTTCAGAACGTGTCGGCGAGTTACACGACATCGCCCGCAATGATCCGCACGTCGTAGCGGCTTTCGTTTCGCCGTCAGGGACGGGGATAAAAATCGTTTTCCGTGTCCCTATCGCCGCCGACGCCAAAGAACATCAGCGCAATTTCGCCGCTGTCCGCGCGCACGTCACTAAAATTTACAACGCACAAATTGACGAGGCTGCAAAGGACATTGCCCGGCTATGCTTTGTGTCACACGACCCCGCCGCTTTTTATAATGCCGACGCCGTGCCACTAGAAGTAAATGGCCATGACGTTACGCCGAAACTGTCGGAAGCATTGCCAACGGCCAACATCACGCCGTCAACACGCACACAGATTGCCGAGCGCATACTAGGCGCAATCCAGTGGACGGAAGGAGGCGGATTTTGCCAGTGTCCCGGCCAGCATCTTCACAGGTCCGCCAACAGTCCAAAAGATTGCCTCGTGCTTCTGGACGGCGCACCGACGATCAAATGTTTTCATTCTAGCTGCATTAGCATCGTGGACGGCGTGAATCACGAATTGCGTTCACAGATTGGCAAAGCCGAGCATCCTGTCGCGCCAAGTTCAAACCGTGAAAGCATTGCGAGCGAATATCTAGGCGACGAAATTGAGAATCCGAAGGGTAGCTTGCCGGAACTGATAGACGCTGCGGCGTTTATCACCGAACCGATTGAACCGCCCGCCGAACTTGTCGCCGGAATCTTACACAAGGGCAGTAAGTTAGTTTTTGGTGGCAGTTCTAAAAGTTTCAAGACTTGGAGTTTGCTCGATCTAGCGATCTCGGTTGCGACTGGCACGGACTGGCTGGGACGCTTCACGGCGCAAGGGAAGGTTTTATTTCTCAATTTTGAGATTCAGCCTTACGCTTGGCAACGTCGTATCGTCGCTGTCTCATCTGCGAAAAATGTCGAATTGAAAACAGGGCAGGTTGTCCTTTGGAACTTACGCGGCCATGCCGCCGACTTCCGGCAGTTAGTCCCGCGTATCATTGAGCGCGCCAGCACCGAAGGCTTTGCCCTCGTGGTTCTTGACCCGATTTACAAGCTATATGGCGGCACAGATGAAAATTCTGCGGGCAATGTTGCGCTGCTTCTAAACTCACTTGAAACGCTGGCGACTCAAACCGGTGCGGCCATCGCTTTCGGCGCGCATTTTGCCAAAGGGAACGCCAGTGCAAAAGAAGCTATTGACCGTATTTCAGGCTCTGGAGTTTTCGCCCGCGACCCCGACTCGCTTTTGATTTTCACCAAGCACGAGACAGATGACGCTTTTACGGTTGAACCTATCTTGCGGAATTTCGCCCCCGTCGAACCATTTGCCGTCCGCTGGGAATTTCCTTTGATGCAACTGGCCGACGACCTTGACCCGGCAAAATTAAAGCAGACCGTTGGACGTAAAAAGGAACACAACCCCCAAAAATTACTGACTGCAATTGCCAGTTCCACCCGCGAGAAACCGGTCAGCGTTTCCGCTTGGGCACATGCCGGAAATGTTCCCCGTCAGACCTTAACTGACTACCTGCCGGAAATGCGGCGCAACAAATGGATTGAAACCGTCGGCGAAGGCAATACCGCAAGACAATATATCACTAATGAAGGAAAGGCTTTTCTCAATGAAAACTAACCTGCCGGAAATCAATTTCCGTCATGCTCAATCATTTCCGTCATGCTGGCCTGCTGCCTGCCGGATATACTTTAGTATCCGGCAGCAGCAGCAGACGCTACAAAGCGCCGAATCAATTTCCAGCAGGCTATGAAACTACCTAGCCAGCCAAATCTGCTAAATCCGCGTGATTGGACGCAACCGCAGTCCGTGCGCGGCTCCGAATTGGCGAAAACCATTGCCGAAGCGAAAGCGGCAGGCTTCCACGCGCACCGGATGAAAGCTCTCCCTGCCGTTATTTATGAACTCCAGTTTTTTTGCGCCCAAAATCTGTGCAACCAAAACACATCCAAAACACATCCAAAACGCAACCATGACAAATGAACACTAATTTGAATCAAGAAAATGTTAGTTCGGTGATTAGTAACCCGCAAAAACTCGCAATATCGTCGCGCGTGCGCAAGCCGCCAATGGTAGCCGCTATCCCGCATACCGTATCCGCCACGGGGCGCAATACGACGAAAAGTCGAATTGGTGCAGCCGAGATTGCAGCCGTGGCGCGATTAGTCTCGCGGAATCTAACTGAATCGGAGGCAGCGCGCCGCCTTGGAATCCGCGTGGCAAGTTGGTTTTCCTTCAAATCACGGGGGAAAAACAACGAAAAGTTTGCCGCACTATTAGAGGAATTTAAGGCGGGACGAATTGACGATCTCATTTCCAAAATTGAAAGCGCGGCGGATGGTGTGAACATGAAACAACCCGACTGGCGCGCGGCAGCAGCCCTGCTCAAATACGTTGATATAAACCGTTTCGGCGATAAATCCACATTTGAAGTCAATACACCCATGCCCGTCATAAATATCGCTCTTATGGAGAAAACGCTCGACCGAGTGTTTGCAGAGCACACTAACAAAAAATCGTTGCAAAAATCACAGTCTATCCCGCTGATCGAAAATGAAAATTCAACGAACATTTGAAGCGTCACAACAACAGGACGTTGCGACAGCACGCGAGCTTGTAAGCCGCTGCATCGCGCGTGGCTGGATTACATTGTCCCCGCCGCCGCCATCACCAGCCCTGCCAAAGAAAAAACGCGCCACGGTCAAGCGGCGCGCGTAATTAAGGATTTATTAAGCAGTCACGGCCATTGTCAGCAAGCGCGGCTCGATAATTTCCGGCTCTAATGCTGCCCCAAATGTCACTCGCTGTGCCATGCTTGCGCTGTGAGAACGTCGCAAGTGACCATAGACCTTCATTGCCAATGCGCCGCCGTCAACGTGTCCAAGCCAGCGGGAAACGGTTGGAATGTCCACACCAGCCTCAATGCAGCGTGTGGCGAATAAATGCCGCAAGTCGTGATGCGTGATGCGTGGGACATCCACAATTTTACACGCCCTTGTCAGGGATTTTTCGCACTCGCCGAGTTCGCAAACGCGTTGCGTTGGCTTTGGTTTTGTATCGCGGTGCAACCGTTCTAGCAATTGTCGCATCGCGGGGATTATGGGAACGAAGCGGAGATCATGCGCACTGGTAGTTTTGCTGCGTTTGGCGTTGTGGATTCGCATTTCTCCACGTTCAAAATCAACGTCCTGCCAAAGCACCTGACTTGCTTCACTGATGCGGCAACCACTAAAGGCGAGAAAACGCACCAAGTCGGCACAGTGCCGCGCCTGACCCGCGCCGCTAGTTTCAATGGTTTTGACAATCGCCTCGAATTGCTCTGGCTCCGGCAATGTCATCTGTTTTGGCTTCGCGCCGAGCCGCTTTAGCCTCATGGCAGGGTTTTTATCGTGTCCAAGACCACCGCGCTTCAAAATGTTCCGCAACGCGCCTAGCGTGTTGTTAAAATTGACCGCTTCAAACTCACCGGCAAAGTGTTTGCCCCATTCACGGCATCGCGCTTCTTTGATTTCGTCCAGCCGCATTTTATCCAATCCCGGCCACGATTTGAGCAGAGCAGTCACGCGGTAATGCCAATAGCGTTTTGTCTCGGGCGAAAGCGCATGGTCGTTATCAATGTCGGCAAGGTAGAGCAGGCGAGCTTCCGCAAATGTGCCTAGCTCTGCCGGTGGCTGGCGTAATTTGTTTATCTTGAGGCGCAGACGGTCTTTTGCAGTGGTAAAAACTTCCGTTTCGAGGCTGGCGCGCTTCACTACGCCGTCAACCTTTGCGCGCGCAAAGAACATGCCGCTTGGAACGTATTGCATTAGGCCAGAATGACCGTGGAATGTTTTCCACTTGCCGTCGGCACTGGTGGTAGTTAGTTTATGGCTGCGCTTTGCGCCCGCCATTTCGGTATCCATTGAGTTTGTCATAAGCACCAAAATCATAAGGTATCAAATGGCGGTATGCAATGAAGAAAACATAGAAAGTTAAATCGTTAAAATAGCCAATGTTTTCAATGTGTTTGCCTCGGTAGCTCAATGGTAGAGCAGTTGACTCTTAATCAATTGGTTTGCGGTTCAAGTCCGCACCGGGGCACCACTTTTCCAAAACTGCTTCTGAAATTATGGTCTGAACAATTCATTTCGCCGCACCATCAGGCGAAATTTGCTTTCGTCATCCGGCGCGGTCTGCTAAAAAATCGGGGTGCGTAAAATTATTTTTCTTTTGAGCCTTTTCTGGGCGGTGGCGACGTTGGCCGTTCGGGCAGAAACAGTAACTTTGGCGGATGGCAATACGTTCACGGGTGAAATCTTGAAGTTCGACGCAACCGGCCTGATGCTGACCATTTCCGACGGCGTTTATACGAACCTGACTTGGGGCAAGCTTTCGCAGGATTCGCTCAAGCAACTTTCGCAGGATGAAAAATTAAACGCTAAAAAACCACCCGTCAGTTCTTTCGTCGAACCGTTCATCGAACCCACCGCGCCGGAACATCCGGTAAAAGCAGAGATCACAGTGAAACCGGTAACGCGCCTGGATCGGCCCGCGCATCCGTCAATCATTCTGGGCATGTTGACCTCGCCGGTCGGCTTGTTCGTTTTGCTGGTGCTTTATGTCGCGAATCTTTTTGCCGCCTTTGAAGTGTCATTGATCCGCGCCCGCACGCCGGGGCAGGTGGTGGGCTTGGCGGCGATTTTGCCGGTGATCGCGCCGATCATTTTTCTTTGGATGCCGATTAAACCCAAAACGGTGGAAACGCAATACGCCGAAGTGGTGACCGCGCCCAGCGGCAGCCTGGAAAATCCGCAGGAAGAAATTCCCATCGTCGAAGTCACGCACAAGGCGGAGGAAAAAAAACCGGATCCGCAGATTTTTGCGCGCGGCAAATTCACGTTCAACAAACGCTTCGTCGAAACAAAATTTGCCGGTTTCATCGGCGAGGCCAAAGGCGACGCGCTGGCTTTCTCGATGGAAGTGCGGACGACAAAAGCCACGTTCGCAGTGGAACGCATCATGCAAGTTTCCGCGACCGATGTTATTTTTGAAACCGTTCCGCCCGGCCAGGTCACCGTGTTATTAGCCGATATTCAGGAGATCAAACTTAACCCCAGACCAACATCCGCATGAAGTATCGCAGCATTCTTTTATTTGGCGCCCCCGGCGTGGGCAAAGGCACGCAGGGAAGAATCCTTGGCGTCATCCCGCAATTTTTCCATTGCGCGTGCGGCGATGTCTTCCGCAATCTCCGCGCGGATAGTCCGCTGGCAAAAACTTTCATCGAATACTCCGGGCGCGGCCAGTTGGTGCCGGACGAACCGACCATCCAGCTTTGGCGTCACTTCATCGAGAACAACACCGAGATCGGCCGCTTCCATCCCGGCAACGACACGCTCGTGCTCGATGGCATTCCGCGGAACGTGCGGCAGGCGGAAATTCTGCGCGATACGCTCAACGTCACCGCCGTTTTTTACATGCAGTCCGACGACGAGGAAAAACTCGTCGCCCGCATCCAGCGCCGCGCCATCAAGGAAAACCGTCTCGACGATGCCAATCTCGAAGTCATCCGCGACCGTTTGCACGTCTATGAAAACGAGACCAAGCCGGTCTTGAAATTTTACGGACGCCATCTCGTTCACCGCATCAATGCCGACCAGACACCCGCCAAGGTGCTCGCCGACATCTTGCGGCACGCCGTGAAAAAATAATTTTTCGATGACGCCGTTGCGGATCATTTTCATGGGCACAGCGGAACTTTCCTGCGCCAGCCTGGAAAAACTTGCGGCGGATAAAAATTTTCTAATCATCGCCGTCGTCACGCAGCCAGACAAACCCAAGGGACGCGAACTCGAACTCCAGCCGTCGCCTGTAAAAATTCTCGCGGAGAAATTACAACTTCCCGTGCTCCAACCGCTCAAGGCGCGCGATGAAAAATTCATTGCCGAGCTGCGCGAGTTGAAACCGGATTTGATCATCGTCATCGCTTACGGCCAGATTTTGCCGCCAGCAATTTTGGATCTGCCGAAATTTGGCTGCCTGAATGTCCACACGTCGCTGCTGCCAAAATATCGCGGCGCCGCGCCGATCCAATGGGCGATCGCCGATGGCGAAGCCGAAACCGGCGTAACCATCATGAAAATGGATGCCGGCCTCGACACCGGCCCGATTCTGGCCACGCGCCGCACGCCGGTTTTGCCCACCGATGATTCACAGATTTTGCATGACCGCCTCGCGCAACTTGGCGCGGAACTGCTCGTCGAAACCATTCCTGTTTACGTCAGCGGAAAAATTTCACCGCAGCCACAACCGGCGGAAGGTTCGACTTACGCCGCTAAAATAAAAAAAGAAGACGGGCATATTGATTGGCAGCTGCCCGCGCAAAAAATCTGGAACCGCCTGCGTGCCTTCACCCCATGGCCCGGCGCATTTACTTTTTTATCGCCTAATTCTTCGGTGGGACGAGCGTCCTCGCAAGCCGATGTTGAAATCGCAAAAACGGAACGGCTCGCGGGAACGCTCGCCCCCCCAGTGCTTTTGAAAATTCTGAAAGTTGAAGTCATTGAAAAATCCGGCGGAGCAGGGGAGATTTTATCAGCGGATAAAACCGGCATTGTCGTTGCGTGCGGACAAAACGCGCTGCGCATTTTGGAATTGCAACGCGAAGGCGGCAAACGACTGACGACGGAACAATTTCTCGCCGGATTCTCGATCAAGGCCGGTCAGAAATTTTTGTGATCGGTTCATAACCAGCCGAATGAGCGGGCAAGTTCCACCAGTGCATACGCCACAGCTGCACTTGCGGGCAGGGTCAGCACCCAGGCCCAGAGGATGCGTTCGACGACGCTTAATTTGAGTGCGTTAAAACCTTTGGCGCAGCCAACACCCATGATGGAAGTCGTGATGGCGTGCGTGGTCGAAACGGGCATCCCGAAATGCGCGGCGGTGAACAGCACGGTGGCGCCGGTGGCTTCTGCGGCAAAACCGTGGACGGGATGGAGCTTCACCATTTTGTGGCCGAGCGTTTTGATGATGCGCCAGCCGCCGGCGGCGGTGCCGGCGCACATCGTGAGCGCGCAGAGAATTTTTATCCACGCGGCGATGTGCAGCGTCTGACCGGCCGCGGGAGCGGGAGTTTTCAAAAATGCCAGCCAGTCGGGCAGGGTGTTGAAACTGCCGGAAGCCGTGCCCGCCACGAGCGCGAGGGCGATGATGCCCATCGTTTTTTGCGCATCGTTGGTGCCGTGGGCAAAACCCATGTAACCCGCGCTTAGTAATTGCAGTTTTCCAAACACGCGATTGACGGTGACGGGCCGCCAGTTGCGCAGCAGAAAATAAAGCACGCTCATCACGATGAAGCCGACGACAAATCCGACGAGCGGCGATGAGATCATCGGCACGATGACTTTCCACAAAATGCCTTTGCTCAACCACCAGTGCGTTTTGTCGGGCACGGACCAGATGATGGACGACCAGCGGTTGCCGGACGCGGCGAGCACCGCGCCGCAAAGTCCGCCGACGAGCGCGTGCGATGAACTGGAAGGCAGGCCAAACCACCAGGTTATCAAACTCCAGATGATGGCGGCGACGAGCGCGCAGCACAGCACAGGCATCGTCGCGACTTGCGCGTCCACCAAACCAGAAGCGATAGTTGCAGCGACGGCGGTGCCACAAAATGCGCCGATGAGATTTGTGAAAGCCGCCAGTAAAATTGCTTGGCGCGGCGTCAGAACTTTTGTGGAAACAACCGTTGCGATGGAATTCGCCGTGTCGTGAAAGCCGTTGATGTAGGTGAACACCAACGCGATGAAAATGACGAGCAAGATTAGGAACATATCAGTGCGGAGTGGGGAATGCGGAATGCGGAGTTTTTAAGTCGCGGGTTTTTTTGGCGGTTCGGATGGAGGCGACGGTGATGGCCACCAGTTCGTTGCATTCTTTCAGTAAAGGCGCGGCCTTGGTGCTGTTTAACTTTCCGGATTCAACGAGAAGTTCAATCCAGAAATTAGATTCATCGGCTTCTTCTTCGACAATTCCCATCTTGAAAATAAAATCGGCGGGCGATTTGGCGCGACAGGCGGCGCGATAATTCGCCCCGACGGAAGTGGCGGAACGCAGCAGTTGCCGCCCGACGACATCGCACGTTTTTCCTGAAGGCAAGGCTTCTATCAATTTGATGATCTCCAAAGCAAATTGCTTCGTGCGCGCCTTCAGGTTTTCATTGCTCATAATTTCAAATGCGGAATTGGGAGTGCGGCGTGCGGAATTAGAAATGCGGAACAAAGACCATTCCGCACTCCACACTCCGACTTCCGCATTTCAAGAGTTTTTGAGCACGATTTGCATGACGACCTTGCCCGCGTCGTGGCAACGATCAACAACTTTTTCCATCAGCTCATAAACATCGCGGATGACGATGGCGCGGAGGGCGTCGTATTTGCCGCCGTAAAGATCGCGCAGACATTCGTTCATGTATTTATCGGCCTCGATTTCGACGAGTTGGAGCCGGTCGTTGAACGTCTTCATCTTTTCCATGTCGTTCAGGTCGCGAAGCTGTTTGACCATTTCATGGATCGCATCGGTGGCTTTCGTCATCATGTCGGCCTGCTTGGAGAAATCAATTCCATCCAGATGATGGCCGGCCATGACGAGCCGTTCGGCCAATTTTTCGGCGGCTTTGGGAATCCGATAAATTCCGCGCGCGAGTGATTCAATGTCTTCGCGTTCGAGGCCGGTGATGAACGTTTTCACCAGCTCGTTGCTGATCTGTTCGAAGATTTGCTTTTCTTTGCGGCGCGCGAGGGTGAGATCGTCGAGATTCTGCGTGTTGCGCGGCGATTTCATCAACTCGATGACGAGCCGGACGCTTTCGTGGGATTCTTGGGCGGCAGCTTCGAGCAGTTCCTGAAAGCGATCGCCCTTGCTGAAAAGTTTCTGGATGGAAAACATGCGGGCAAAGCTTTGCAAAAAAAACTCCGGCGCGCACGAAAAAATAACTTTGTCACGAGAGAATGCGGATTTTAGCTGCGGAGCAGCGGTCAGAAAGTAGCCCACGGTGCAACCGTGGGTAGAGTTGGCGGTAAAATTAAAGCCCCGGATGGGGCGAACGAAAAAGGTAACGTTTTTTTCTGCCGCCCCGTCCGGGGCTGAAATAAATATTTGTCGGTTAACCCACAGTTTTACTGTGGGCTACTTTCTAATCGCTGCTCCGCAGCTTTCATTTCCTGTTTTGAAAATACGCTTTGGAGTTTATTTCCGCTGCGAAACGACAGGCCGGAGGCCTGTGGCACCCATTAATTTTTCAACGTGTGCCGGATGTCCTGCGCGTCGCACAGGTAAACCACTTCCTCGGCGATATTTTTGGCGTGGTCCGCGATGCGCTCCAAACTTTTCGTCGCCACGATCCAGCTCAAGCAACGCGCGATGGTGTCGGGATTTTCCATCATGTGTTGCGCGAGCGATTGGTGCATCTGCTTGTTCAATGCGTCCACTTCCTTGTCGCGCGGAATGATCGCGCGCGCGGCAACGGGGTCGCGATGCACAAATGAATCAAGCGCGTCTTTTACCATCGCCAACGACATGCCGGCCATGCGCGGCAGATCGAGATTGATTTTCACTGGCGGTTCCTGAGAAAGATCGCGCGCACGTTTGGCGATCTTCGTTGCCTCGTCGCCGATGCGTTCGAGGTTCTGGGAAATCTTCATCGCCACGGTGACGAGCCGCAGATTGGTCGCGAGCGGCGCTTTCGTCAAAAGCTGGATCGCCATCTCGTCAATCTCGATTTCGAAACGGTCAATCACGTCATCGTCGTCCTTGACGCGCAAGGCGAGGTCGTGATCGCGTTGCATGAACGCTTGCACAGCCTGGTTCACGGAATTCTCGGCGTGGCTGGCCATCAGCAAAAGTTTTTGCCGAAGGGCGTCGAGTCCCAGTTCAAAATGGTTTTCCATAGATTAAAAATAACGTAGTTCAACCAAAACGGCCGGTCACGTAATCTTCCGTTTGTTTCTTCGCCGGATTGGTGAAAATTTTCTTTGTCACGTCAAACTCGACCAATTCGCCGAGATAAAAAAACGCGGTAAAATCCGAAACGCGCGCGGCCTGCTGCATGTTGTGCGTGACGATGACGATCGTGTAATCCTTTTTCAACTCCAAAACTAGCTCTTCAATTTTCGCCGTGGCGAGTGGATCGAGCGCGGAAGCCGGTTCGTCCATCAACAAAACTTCCGGCTGCACCGCGAGCGCGCGTGCGATGCAAAGCCGTTGCTGTTGGCCGCCGGACAAACTGATCGCCGGCGCGTGCAGACGATCTTTGACTTCGTCCCACAACGCGGACATGCGTAATGATTGTTCCGTGCGCTCGGCCAAAAGTTTGCGATTGTTCAATCCATTCAAACGCAAACCGACGGTGACATTTTCCTCGATGGACATCGTCGGGAACGGATTTGATTTTTGGAAAACCATGCCGACGCGACGACGAACAACTACCGGTTCAACATTGCGCGAATAAATATCGTCGCCGAACAAACGGATTTCGCCTTCCATGCGCGCATCGGGATTTAATTCGTGCATCCGGTTCAGCGAGCGAAGAAAAGTAGATTTGCCGCAACCGCT
>JAMFSG010000181.1 GCA_026225155.1 Verrucomicrobiota bacterium | reverse complement strand
GAGCGTCGTCACGCCGCCGTCGCATTGTCCGCATTGCAAATACGCGATCCCATTTTACCTCAACATCCCGTTGCTGACGTGGCTGGTGTTGCGCGGGCGTTGCAAAAATTGCGCCGCGCCGATTTCGCCGCGCTACTTCATCGTGGAACTTTTGACGGGCGCGGTTTTTTTGAATTGCTGGCTCGCATTCGGTCATCAATCGCCGTGGATTGCCGGAGTTTATTGTCTTTTTCTCGCCGGACTCATCACCGCAACGTTCATTGATTTTGAACATTTTATCATTCCCGACGAAATCACCTTCGGCGGCGCGATTGTCGGTTTGATCATTTCTATTTTCCTGCCGCAATTGCATGCCGTTCAAACTCATCTGGCCGGATTTGAGCAAAGTTTGATCGGGCTGGTTGTCGGTGCGGGGATCGTCTATGCGATTTTGCGTCTGGGGAAATTATTGTTCGGCCAGCAAAAAATAAAACTGCCCGCACAGACAAAAATTGTTTTCACCGAAACCGCCTTGTGCCTGCCAGATAAGGAAATCCCTTACGAAGAAGTTTTTTATCGCAAGACGGACACGATTATTCTTTATGCGCAGACGCTGGAATTGGTGGATCGCGGCTATAAAGATGTCACAGTAAAACTTTCGCCGTCCGCATTGAAAATCGGCGACGAACAAATCAATCCCGACGACGTGCCGCATTTGGAAGTCGAATGTTCGGAAATCATTTTGCCGCGCGAGGCGATGGGTTTGGGCGACGTGAAATTCATGGCGGCGATCGGTGCGTTCATTGGCTGGCAGGGTGCGCTCTTTTCGCTGATGGCCAGTTCGATGATCGGCGCGGTCGTCGGCATCGTCTTGATTTTGCTGCGCAAACGCGAATGGTCGTCGCGGATGCCTTACGGCCCGTATATCGCGCTGGCGGCGGCGATCTGGATTTTCGGCGGCAAGAAAATTTTTGACGCGCTGTTCTTCCGTTGATCGTCGTAGATTTTTTGAGCGCGCAGGTTAAGGATTTTCCCAAAGAAAACGGGCCGGCGTGCACACAGTAGAACTGTCGCCGACCCGAGGACCGTCTTTCAACAGGAAAAACGGAGCGCCCGTTCTCATGGGCGTAAAAAACCTAACCCATCCCACCTTTCCTGCAAGCGGTTTCTGAAAATTATTTTTATTCCGCCCGCCAACGCGTATGCTGCGCGATAATTGAAACGGCGAATCCACATTATTTTGATCTGCCTGGCGATGGCATTCGCGCTGTCGTTGCGCGCGGCGGACACGCCGTTCAACGTAGACTCGTGGACGATCGAGGATGACCTGCCGCAAAGCTCGGTCATCGCGCTGGTGCAAACGCACGATGGTTATCTCTGGCTCGGCACGCTCAACGGCCTTGTGCGTTTCGACGGCAATTCTTTCACGCACTTCAACGTCAACAACACGCCCGGTCTGCCCAGCGACGTGATTGTTTTTTTATTCGAAGACAGCCGGAGTAATTTGTGGGTCGCGACGGATAACGGCGGACTTTGCGCCATTCAAAACGGCGTGCTGAAAAATTTCAATACCGTCGGCGTCGGCGGAAAAATTATTTACGCCTACGAAGATGAAACCGGCGGCGTCTGGTTTTGCACGGAGAACGGACGTTTTTTTTGCTGGCAAGGCGGTGCGCTGGATTTGAACCCTCCGGTTTCGCCGGCTTTGCGGAGGCAACTTTTTCGCCGCGCCTATCATGTGGTTTTGCCGCATGGACATTCCGGGGAATTCTGGCATTTTGAAAACGGCCATGTTGAAATATGGAATGACGATACACCTGAAAAAGATTTAGGTGCATTTCCCTGGATTCCCAATTTAGTCTCGGCGGAGTTTTCGGCTTTGCTGGATGCCAGCATCTCCGCCGCCTGTGAAGATAATGACGGCAATCTTATCATCGGCACGCGCGGCTCGGGCGTTTATTGGTTCGATGCGACCAACGGCTGCCGGAATATTTCCACCAACGCATTCGTGCTTTCACTTTGTTTTGATCGCGAAAACAACCTCTGGGTCGGCACCGACGGCGGGGGTCTCAAACGGATCAAGAAGAATTATTTTCAATCGCCCGCCGGGTTTTCAATCGGCACGGCCAAGTCGGTCGCCGAGGATGCGCAGGGCGGATTTTGGGGCGCTTTTAATACCGGCGGTTTGACTTATTCGCTCACCAATTCGAGCCATAATTTTCGGATTGGTAATAAAAATAACGCCTGGTCGGTGCTGGTTGACCATCAGCAACAAGTCTGGGCCGGCACGCGCGATGAAGGTTTATTCCGCTTGGCATCTGGCAATTTTCAACCGGTAAGCGAAGCGGCAAAAATTGGCCCGCAAATTTACGCCTTGTTCCAAAGCCGCGATGAAAAACTTTGGATTGGGGGACAAAACGACCTCGGCGAATTCGACAGGCAGAGCTGGAATTTTTTCACGACCAGCGACGGATTGCCGCCAAATGCCATCCGCGCCATCGCCGAAAGCACGAATGAAAATCTTTGGATCGGCACCGATGGCGGCGGATTATTTTCGTTGCGCGATGGAAAAATTTCTTCGGTGAACGCGCCGGTGAAAGATATTTCCTGTCTGCTCGTTGACCGCGATGATGCGCTTTGGGTTGGCACTTCCGGCCACGGCCTCGCGCGGCTGGCGCAAGGCCGCTGGACGACTTATTCGGCGAATGATGGCTTGGCTGGCGATGACATTGGCTACCTCATCGAAGACGATCTGGGAAATCTTTGGCTCGGTTCGTATGAAGGTCTGATGCGCGTCGAAAAAAAATCGCTCACGGATTTTTCGAGGAGCAAAGGCGAAAAAATTTCCTGCCGCGTTTTTCTCACGCGCGAATGTTCCGCCGGCGCGCAGCCCGCCGCCATCCGTGCGCATGACGGCAAGCTTTGGTTCCCGACGATTACCGGTCTTGTTTCCGTGAATCCGGCGGATTTGAAACCGGACACCAATCCGCCGCCGGTCATCATCGAATCCGTGCTCGTGGACGGCGCGCCGCAAAAAGACAATCCCTTGAGTTCCACGTGGCCGGATGCGATCACGCTGACGCCGGAAAATGAACAGTTGGAAATCCATTTCACCGCGCTGAATTTTTCCGCGCCCAAACGCGCGCAACTCGCCGTGCATTTCAAATATCAACTCGAAGGCCGCGATAAAAACTTCACCGACATCGGCGGTGAGCGCGTCGCGCAAATCCCGAAACTCGCGCCCGGCGATTATCGTTTTCACGTCATCGCCTGCAACGAAGATGGCTTTTGGAATAATGACGGCGCGTGGTTGAACATCATTGTGCAACCGCCGTTCTGGCGGACGAAATCATTTTTGATTTTGTCCGCGCTGGTTTTTCTCGGCGTGTTGGCGGGAATCATTTATCTGATTTCCACGGCGAAATTGAAACGCGAATTGCGCGCGTTGCACCAGAAAGAATTGATCGAACACGAACGTGCTCGCATTGCGCGCGACTTGCACGACCAGCTCGGCGCGAATCTCACGCAAGTCACGTTGCTCGGCGAGATGGCCGAGATGGATAAAAATCTGCCGGACGAAATCGAACAGCACGCGCAGCAGATTTGCGAAACGGCGCGCGAGACGACGCGTTCGCTCGACGAAATTGTCTGGGCGGTCAATCCATCGAATGACACGCTTGAAGGTCTGGCAAATTACGCGTGCAAATACGCGCAAGATTATTTTGCGCTGGCGAATGTCAGTTTCCGCGCGGAACTGCCGTCGGATTTGCCGGCCACGCCGATTTTGCCCGAAGTGCGCCACAATGTTTTCCTCGCGTTCAAGGAAGCCGTGAACAACATCGTCAAACACGCGCAGGCGACCGAGGCGCGCGTTAAGTTGCAGTTGGAAACCGGAAAATTTATTTTGAGCGTCGAAGACAATGGCCGTGGCCTAGGCGATGTTTCGGAAAAGAAATTGCGGAACGGATTGAAAAATATGCGCAAACGGCTCGCCGACGCGCATGGCGAATTTGAAATCACGCCCGGCACAAACGGCGGGACAGTTGCCCGTTTAATTGTGCCGCTGAAAAGCAAATTATGAAGGCAGAATTCAGAAGGCAGAAACCGAAGCCGCAGTCGCGCCGGAAATTTTTCTTCATTCTACATTCTACATTCTGCATTCTTCCTTAAGCCATGCCCATCACCATTTCCATCGTCGAGGACAACGAAAAATTACGCGGCACGCTCGCCAAGGTCATCGGCCGCGCGGACGGTTTTAAGTTCGCGAGCGATTACGGCAGCGCCGAGGACGCGCTCGCCGGTTTGCCGAAAGTGAAGCCCGACGTCGTGCTCATGGACATCAATCTGCCCGGCATGAACGGCGTCGAATGCGTCCGCCAGTTGAAAACGCTTTTGCCCGCGACGCAGGTCATGATGCTGACCGTTTACGAGGACACGGAAAATATTTTCAACGCCCTCGCCGCCGGCGCGAGCGGTTACATGCTCAAGCGCACGCCCGCGAAGGAATTGATCGAAGCCATCCACGAAGTGAAACGCGGCGGTTCGCCGATGACCACGCACATCGCGCGCAAAGTCGTCCAGTCCTTCCAAAAATCCGCCGGCCAGCAGCAGGCCGCGAACGAACTCTCCGAACTTTCCGAACGCGAACAGCAGGTGCTCGACCTGCTCGCGCAAGGTTTGATCTACAAAGAGATCGCCGACAAACTTCAGATCAGCTACGAAACCGTGCATACTTATATCCGCCGGATTTACGAAAAACTGCAAGTGCGCACGCGCACGGAAGCCGTTGCGAAATTTTTGCAAAGATGACGGTCGAGGAATTTACGATATGCTATTTACGATTGACGCGCCAAACGACTGGCCGTTCATAAATAGCAAATCAAGAATCGTAAATGACTTTACACTTACTAATGATTTTTGGAAAATGCACTTAGCAAGCCTTGAGAAAATTTGCAATATTTAGAAATTTCTCAAACTACTAAAAAATGAAAACTAATGCTCGATTTCTAATTTATCCCGCCGTCATTTTCGCCTCTATACTATTACTTTCCGTCCGTGGCTCGGATCTTCAAGACCTTCAAAAAGCTGCCCAAGCTACGACTATCATTGCCAAATTTGCGGACGATATGCAGAAGTTGGATCAAAAAAACAGCCAGCCACCACAAGCGATAGAAATTCCGCAACAACAGCAATATCAAGCGCCTGCGACACCTCTACCCGATGGAGCTTACATATTCAAAAGCGACACCGATGGATTCGGAACCCAAGAGTTTGATTCTGATCCTAATAGTAAGACATGGACTCCCGAAATTATGACACTGGGCAGAATTTACATCGCCACTTGTAGTGATACTGAGAATGGGTGGGGAATTGCGAACTTTCCACAAGACCTTGTTGGTGTCAAAACTCACTTTTTATCAGGTGAAAAAATTACAATTCTGATGGCAACAGCTCGTCATGCCCGGTGGCGGCTTAAATTGTGGAATGAAAAGGGTGACAAGTTATCCAGCTATGAAACTCCTGTTGGCACAGTTGCAACTTGGATTGGGGAAAATTCGAAATCTAGCTTGCCACCCGGAAATTATACAGCAGGTTTCTATTTTTTAAGGGAGATTGGAGGGACAGAAGATGAAGTGCTCATCAAAAAAGTTAATTTTGCCGTGACTGGCGATGCTCCAACGCAACAAGTCCAACAAGTGAAGGCATCATTACCAGAAGGAGTCTATGATTTCAATGACCCGCAACTTGGCCATGTAATAATCACCACTTGCAATTTTTATGATAATTTTGAAGGAGACCATCACCCTCACGCTGAGGATTTTGTCGGTCTTAAGACCCATTTCACCGCAAAAGAGAAAATTTTGATTGAGGTTATTAGTCAAAATCCAACATCGAACTGGAGATATAAGCTTTGGGATGGTAGCAGTGGGGATTTGTTGTGTGATTACAAAATGCCATCCACCAATGCACCAACAACAGAATTTCCTCTCCATTTTTCAGATGGCACAACCAATTCAACCTCAAATTTAACACATAACTACACACTGGCTTTCTATAATGGTGACACCTTCATCAAAAAATTTAGTTTTGATGTAACAGACAAATAAATTTCAGAAAAATCTGGCTTGCTGAAAATTTTATGCTTGTCACCAGCACTGGTGACAAGCCACCCAAACGAAATCTGTTATCTTGATTCCGTTGTTGCGAGTGCTGGACGCAGTAAACCGTGTGCAAACTGTTAAGCTGCGTTAAATAAAAAGTTTTTGGAGCGCTTGTTCTCAATTGAGGCCGGAGTAGTGTCCGGCCTCTTTTCTTTTGTTCTAACCTTCTTCAGCCTCAAAACCAGAATTTAACCACGGATAAACACAGATGAACACAGATTAAAAAAACATCCGCAGATTACGCGAATTTTCGCCGATTTGAATTTCTGGAAATTCATCTGCGTGAATCGGCGAAATCTGCGGATAAAAAGTTCTAATCCGTGCCCATCTGTGTTTATCCGTGGTTAAAGTTTTAAGGTCTTCGTTGAAAAGCAAATCGCCGTTGGCTTTTGGCGGCGCGCCTGTTAATTTTCGCGCCCATGTCCGGACCGGCCAGCGCAACGCCATCGAAGGTGCAGGTTTTTCTGCGCCGATCCGTTTCCACGCTCATCCTCTGGGCGATCGTCCTCGCGGCGATGTTTTCCAAAAACCCCATCGTTTCCAACGGCGTGTTCGTGCTGCTCGTCGCCGGCCTGGCGCTGGCGGGTTTGGTAGAATTTTACGGACTGGCGGAAAAACGCGGGCTGGCGTGCTTCAAATATTGCGGACTCGTCGGCGGCGTGTTGCTGATGGTCGGGACTTTTTTGAATGTCACCGGCGTCATCGGCACGCAAGGTTCGCCCGCGCGCGTGAACGATTTTGAAACGAGTTTTCTGATTTTGTTCGTGCTCGGTTTGTGCGTGCGGCAATTCGTTTCCAAAACCAACACGGCTGGTTTGACTGCGATCGCGATCACGTTGTTCGGTTTGATGTATGTGCCGTGGCTGCTGAATTTCATCCAGAAAATAAATTTTTTCCCCAGCCTTGGCGGCGATGGAAAATTCTACGTTTTCTATTTCATCCTTGTGACGAAGTTCAGCGATACGGGCGCGTATGTCGTC
>JAMFSG010000180.1 GCA_026225155.1 Verrucomicrobiota bacterium | reverse complement strand
GAACTGCCATTCAAAATTATCCATCAATGACCAATAAAAAAATCCACGCACGTCCGCGCCGTTTTGGATTGAACGATGCAACGCGGTTAAATTTTCGCGCAGATCGCGTTCGCGAAAATTTTCATCCGCCGAAGCCGCGCCCTGTTCCGTGATCTAGATCGGCAGTTGAAATTTTTTGGTCAGATACGCGAGGATTTTTTCCAGGCCTTCGGGGTAGCGCTCCACCATGTCGTCGCAGTCGAAGCCGAAATCTTTCAGTCGTTTGACTGGCGCGCCGCTCGCGGGAATCATCGCCGCAAAATGATGGAATCGCACGCGGCCATAATAATTCAGCCCGATGAACGTGGAATCATTCCGCCGTCCGCCGCCGAGAAAAGCGTCGAGCACGAATTTATTGAATGTGTAATGGCACGCAAACGCCGTCGTGCGATCCCACAAAGAATATTTTTTATACGCGTGAAAAAACGTCCAGTTTTTCGCGATGCCGACTTGCATAGTTTTGCCCGCGCAAGTTTCGCGGCGGATGATGCGGCTGGCCTCGACGTGCGCCCGCGCCATGTGCGCGATGATTTTTCGGAACTGACCGAATTTGCCCTTGCGTTGCGGCGGGAATCCGCCGAGCAGATACGCCACGCACGCATAAGTGTCCGGCTCGTTGAACGTGTTCCACAAATAAATTTTATCCTTGAACGCCACGACAAGTTTTTGAACGTAATCAACGAACGCAGAAATGGTTTTCGCATTCGTCCAGCCGCCGATTAAATTGATCCACGGCGGATTGGAAAAATGATGCAGCACAACCATCGGCGTAATGTTGGCGGCTTTTAATCGGTCAATTAAATCAAGGTAACGCGCGAGTTCATTTTGGTTGAGCGTTGCGAACGGCGCGGATTGCAGGCGCGACCATTCGATGCCAAAGCGATACGCGTTCGTGCCGAGTTTGGACATCCAGCCGATGTCTTCGGGATAGCGATGATAATGGTCGCACGCGATGCGGCAGTTGCCACCGTCCTGCGCAATGAAATTCGTCCACTCGTTTTCGATGCCGCCTTCGACTTGCGTCGGCGACGTGGCGGTTCCCCAGAGAAAATTCTCCGGGAACCGCAAAACATTTTCGTTTGGAATCGTCGCCATTTTTCCGCGCGCAGCATACGCGGCGAAAATGAAAACTCACGCGAAAACGATTTTCGTCGTCGTCTCTTTTTCGTCCCAGCCGCGCGTCGGTTCCGCGGTGACTGACGAAATATCCTTGATGGAAATCTGCCGACCCAAGGTTTTTGGCGATTTCACTTCGACTTGCGACGGGTCGCACGTCTGCTGCGAAATTTTTTGGTGCGGCGCCGGTTTGTAACGGATGTAGAGAATCTTCGGCGTCTCCGGCTCGAAGAATAGGATGCGCGATTTTTCTGGGATGCACGAATACGCCTTGTTCAAAATTGTTCCGCCAAACGAAAAGCGTTTGAGATAACTCGCATCACGGTCGGTGTAAGCGCAGGTGAAAACTTTTTCGCGGTCGGGCAGGCCGCAGTAAAATAATTCCTGACCGACAAACAGCTTTTCCGGCAGTTCGCTGACTTTGTAAGTGCCGTCCTTGAACACGAGCAAAATTTTATCGAACTTCGTGCATTCGAGTTTGAATTCGTCACCGCTGACTTTGTAACCGACGTAACCCGTCTCGCGATCATAAGCGAGCTTGAACGCCTTGAACGCGACGGCTTTCACATCCACTTCTTCGTGACGCGCGGATTTCGTCGTCAGGCGCGGATATTGCGGGCCGTATTTTTCCAGCAACGTTTCGAGATGGCCGATGACATATTTCGTCAGGCCTTTCAAATTTTTGCGCGTCTCGTCCAACTCGGCCTTCGTTTTTTCCATCTCCTCGCGATGCTTATTGATGTCAAAAAGCGAAATGCGGCGAATACGAACTTGCAATAATTTTTCCACGTCCGCGTCAACAATCGCGCGCACAAGTTCTTTCGTGAACGGCTTAAAACCTTCGTAAACACTGGCGAAAACCGCCTCGTTCGTCTTGCATTTCTCGATCAATTTATAAATGCGCTCCTCGATGAAAATGCGTTCGAGCGTGCGATAATGCAATTCGTCGAGCAACTGCTGTTCGCGCAAATCCAGTTCGCGTTTGAGGATCGCGACGAGTTGATCCGTGTTCTCGCGCAGAATTTCCGACACCGTCAATTCCACCGGCCGATTGTCCTTGATGACGACGATGCGACTCGCGATGGAAACTTCGCAATCGGTGAACGCATACAGCGCATCAATCAATTTTTCCGCGTCTACGCCCGACGGACATTTGATTTCGATCTCAACGCTTTCGGACGTGAAATCGTTGATGGCCTTGACCTTGAGTTTGCCTTTTTGCGCCGCGTCTTCGATGGACGCGATCAGCGATT
>JAMFSG010000179.1 GCA_026225155.1 Verrucomicrobiota bacterium | reverse complement strand
TGCCGTTCGCGCTGACCGGCGGCGTTTTTCTGCAATGGCTGCTCGGCTACAATTTCAGCGTCGCCGTTTGGGTCGGCTACATCGCGCTGTTCGGCACGGCGATCCAGACCGCCGTCGTGATGGTCGTTTACCTCGATGAAGCGGTGAAAAATAAAATGCGCGCGCACGGCGAAAATTTTTCCCGCGCCGACCTGTTGCAAGCCGTGAAAGACGGCGCCCGTTTGCGATTGCGCCCGAAAGTGATGACCGTCGTCACGATCATCGCCGCGCTGCTGCCGATCATGTGGAGCACGCGGACGGGTTCGGAAGTGATGCGCCCGCTCGCCGCGCCAATCATCGGCGGCATGGCCAGTAGCCTCGCGTGCATCCTGATCGTGACGCCGGTAATTTTCACCTGGCTGCGCGAACGGGATTTGAAAAATAAAAATGAAATGTGAACCGGCCGTTAAAAAATTATATTTTAATTTCCAAGAATGACCCGCGCCAATTTATGAAATCGGCGCCCGGAAAATTGCGTTTGCCCGGCGCGCGGATTTCATGCACTGTCCCGCAAAATTAAATCGAACCAATGGGATCATCCGCCGCCACCACCGCCCCGCAAAGCCGCGCGCAGAAAACTCTTCACTGGGTGCTCACTGGCGCACTCACACTCACTTTTGCCGCCGAACTGGCCGTGCCGCAACGACTGCCGTTGCTGGATGCCACATTGCTGATACTCGCAGTGTGCGTCAGCATCACGGCGTTGAACCGGTTGATTCCGCTGCAAAACATTCTGCTGGCGGCAGCCATCACCGCCGTGCTCGGCACTTTGGCGCACGGTTTGAGCGCTTATTCGGGCGTCGCGATGCCATTCGGGCCGATCATTTTTCACGAAACGGCGGGGACGAAAATTTTCAATCTGGTGCCGTGGACCATTCCGCTGCTGTGGGTCGTCGCACTGTTCAATTCGCGCGGCACGGCGCGGCTGATGTTGCGACCGTGGCGCAAATTGAAAAGTTACGGCTACTGGGTCATCGCGTTGACGACGGTGCTGATGGTGGCGTTTGATTTTGCGCTGGAGCCGTTCGCCGCGCACGCGAACCATTTTTGGTTGTGGCAACCGACGAAAATCTCGTTGACGTGGTATGACGCGTCGCCGCTGAATTTTATCGGCTGGGCAGTCGTCTCGCTGCTCATCCTCGGTTTCGCGACGCCAACACTCATCAAAAAACAGCCGGGCAGCCGGAGCGCGATGGACTTGAATCCGTTTGGAATCTGGCTCGGCGCAATCATTTTATTTACAGTCGGCGCGGCGAAAGCGGTGCTCTGGCCGGCGGTCGGCGTGGACGCGGCGATCGCCATCGTCACGCTGGTTTTTGCGATCCGCGGCGCGCGCTGGTGAATATTGGTGGTGCCCGCTCGGCGCGGGCATAATTGGTCGCAGCGCGACCAATTCCACCCATCGCTTTTAATATTTTAAGTTGCTTAAAAAAATGGGACGGCGGCACGCCGTCTCTCCCGAAGAAAATTAAGCAGCGGCAGTTTTATTTTCCGGTTCGGCACGTTTGCTGATCTTCAAACGCGCGACACGCGGGCCGTCCATTTCTTCGACGCGCAGATCGAATCCATCAGCGGCAAACGTGTCGCCTACTTTCGGAAAGCCGCCGAGTTTTTGCGTCACCCAACCACTGACGGTGGCGACCGTTTCATCGTGTAGGACGGGACCGATGATTTTTTCGAGTTCGTGCAGCGCCAAGGTTCCGGCGGCTTCCCAGACATTTTCGCCGCTGCGCGTCAGCTCGAGTTTTTCGGAATCAAATTCGTCCTGGATCTGGCCGACAAGCGCCTCGATGGCATTTTCCAAAGTGACGACGCCGAGCGTGCCGCCGAATTCATCCACGACGAGCGCGAAGTGCGATTTTTTTTCGAGGAAGCGTTGCAGCAATTTTTCCAGCCGCGCGCTTTCGGGAACGCAGATCAATTTTCGCGCGACGGGCAAGAGATCCGCCGCCGTGCGCGCCTTGTCGCGCAATGCATAGAGGTCTTTGATATGGATGACGCCGCGCGCCTTGTCCAAATCGCCGTCGTCGCAAATGGGAAAACGCGAGTAACGCGTTTTTTCCGCGAGCGCGATGCAATCGGCGATCGGCGCGGTGGAATCAAACGCTGTAATTTCATTGCGCGGGCGCATGACTTCGCGCGCGGTGCGATGCCTCAAATCCAGCGCGTTCAAGATCAGGTTGCGCCGGTCGGCCGAACCTTGCGCCGCCGCGAGCACGACGCGCAATTCTTCTTCCGACTGGCCGGATTGCGAGCCGTCCACCGCGATGCCCAACTGCCGGACGATTTTTTGTGACGACCAATGCAGCAGCCAGATAAACGGATACGAAACGCGATAAAATAAATTCAACGGGGTGGCGACCCACAGCGCCGTTTGCAGCGTGCGGCGGATGGCGATGGCTTTTGGCACGAGTTCGCCCGCGACGATGAGCAGAAAACAATTCACAAAAAAGCCGACGCCGAGCGCAACGTTGTGTTCCATTTCTTCCGAAGTGATTCCAACCATCGCAAATAACGGATTCAACAAATCGCGGAAAACGGGTTCAACGGCGACACCCAAACCGATGCTTACGAGCGTGATGCCGAGCTGCGTCGCGCTAATGTAGGAATCAATGTGTGCGATGATATGCCGAGCGGTTTGCGCCCGGCGATTGCCCTTGGCGGCGAGCGGCGCGAGTTGCGAATCGCGGATGCGCACGAGCGCGAGTTCCGCCGCGACAAAAAAAGCGTTCAGCAAAACCAGCGCGAGCACGGCCAGAATTTTCAACGCGACGGAAATGGGAATGTTCCAGTTCATGTCAATTCATCCTCGTGCTCATCGTCATTCTCATCTTCGTATTTTTATTTTGAGGATGACGACGAGGATGAGGATGAGCAGGATTATTTTTCACAAATTCATTTCCCCGAACATCACTTTCAAAATATCTTTCAACGCGACGATGCCGACTTCGTTGCGCTCGCGCGAAAGCACGATGCCGACGCGCTGGCCGGCGCGTTGCAGCAAACGCAGCGCGACTTCGAGGCGGATGCCTTCGTGCATGAAAACGGCCGGAATCATGTGGTTGGAAACGGGCGAGGCCATGCCGAGATTTTCTTGATACAATAACGGCCCGATGTTCAGCAGCCCGGCGATGCGACGCGTGCCATCGCGCAATTCCCAGACCGGCAAACGCGAAAGATTTTTTTTGCGCGCCAACGCGATGGCCTCGCGCAATGGCATTTGTGCTTCGACGGAAATGGTTTCCGCCAGCGGTTTTGCAATTTGGCCGACCGTAAAATTTTGCAGATCCAAAATGCGGTTGACCATCGTGCGTTCGTCGTCGGTCAGCGCGCGGCTCGATTCCTGCATCACCGCGCGCAATTCTTCGCGATTGCCAAACAGCCGGCCAGTGAAAGTCTGGCCGCCGGTCACGCGCAAAATCGTTTGCGACACGCCTTCGACAATCGAGACAAGCGGACTCAAGACAAAATTCACAATGCGAAAAACGCGCGCCGCCGAAAGGCACAGCGAATTCGGATGCGCGCGAAAAAGCATTTTCGGCAGCAGGTCAAAAAACGCGTAGAACAGAAAAATGGCGAAGGCAAAAAGCGCGCCGGTCAAAATGGTTTGCCCCAAAAACCATTCGTGCAGTTTTGCCAGCATCCAGCCGAAGATGAAAAAATTCGCCAGCGTGTTGCCCACCAGAATCGTCCACAGGAATTTTTCCGGCTGCTCCAAAAAACGGTTCAGCAATTTCGCCGAGCGTTTGCCCGCGCGCGCCAATCGCCGGATGCGCAGCCGGTTCAGCGCGAACACACCCGCTTCCATGCCCGACAGCAAAAACGATAGCAACAGACACAAGCCGAACACGAGCCAGATGAAAATGTTTGCGTCCATTTTATTTTACGCGCTGCACAAGTAATTCCTTCACGCGCCGTCCGTCGGTGTTGTGCGCGGTCAATTTCAAGCCGGAAAAATTGGCGGATTCGCCCGCGTCCGGCACGACGCCGAGCAAGTGCGTCAGCAAACCGCCCATCGTTTCGACCTCGTCCATTTCCGGCAGCGCGGGAAATTCGCGGCGAAAATCATCGAGTCGCAGCGTGCCGTTCACGCGCCAACGTCCGGGCGCGATCTTTTCCATCACAAAACCGTCCGGCTGCGAATGCGCGCGGATTTTGCCGACGAGTTCGCCGAGAATATCTTCCATCGTCACGATGCCCGCCGTGCCGCCATATTCGTCCAGCACAATCGCCAGTCCGCGCTGCTGCCGCTGCAAACTCTTCAACAATTGTAGCAGATTCATGCTCTCCGGCACAAAAGACGGAAACTCAATCGCGTCCGCCAGATCAATGT
>JAMFSG010000178.1 GCA_026225155.1 Verrucomicrobiota bacterium | reverse complement strand
TGTTGAACATGCAGATGATCGGCATGCTCGTCGGTGGAATTTTCTTCGGCATTCTCGGCGATCGCATCGGCCGCGTCGCGTTGCTTTTCGGTTCCATTTTGCTTTATTCGCTCGCGAACATCGCCAACGGATTTGTCCACACATCCATCGAAGCTTATGCCGTCTGGCGTTTCATCGCCGGCTTCGGTTTGGCCGGCGAACTCGGTGGCGGCATCACGCTCGTCACCGAAGTTTTGCCAAAACATCTGCGCGGCTACGGCACGACCATCATTTCCACCGTCGGCGTTTTTGGCGCCGTCATCGGCGGCTTGGTTGCGCAAAAAATCAACTGGCACACGGCTTATTTCATCGGTGGCGGACTCGGCTTAATTCTGCTCGTGCTGCGAATGAGCGTCGCCGAATCAAAAATGTTCCAGCAGCTAAAAAGCGGCTCGACGCAAGTCGCGCGCGGGAATTTTTTCATGCTGTTCACCAACGCCAAACGCTTCATGAAATATCTGCGCTGCATTTTGATCGGCCTGCCGCTCTGGTGCATCGTTGGAATTCTCGTGGCTTTCTCGCCGGAAATTTCCAAAGCGCTGAATATCCAAGGCGAAGTCAAAGTCGCGCAAGCCATCGCCTTCACTTATCTCGGAATCACGTTCGGCGGCTTCGCCAGCGGTTATTTCAGTCAAATGCTGCGGTCGCGCCGGAAAATTCTTTTTGCCTTTCTCGCTTTCACGACTGCAGCGATGACGGCGTATTTTCTGACCGGCGGCCAATCCAGCGGAACTTTTTATCTCGTCATTTTGGTGATGGGTTTTGGCGTCGGCTACTGGACGATTTTCGCCACGATCGCCGCCGAACAATTCGGCACGAACATCCGCGCAACCGTCGCCACGACCGTGCCGAATTTTGTGCGCGGCGCGACCGTCCTGCTCACGCTCGCCTTTCAACATTTGAAATCACTTAAATCCGGCGACGGAACACTCGGCTCAGTTACCAGCGCGGCCATCGTCGGCGCGGCCTGCCTTTTGATCGCATTCTGGGCCGCGAGCGGACTCGAAGAAACTTACGACAAAGACCTCGATTATATTGAAACGGTTTAATTGAGCTGCTGCGGAAA
This sequence comes from Verrucomicrobiota bacterium, assembly GCA_026225155.1. Lineage (GTDB taxonomy): Bacteria > Verrucomicrobiota > Verrucomicrobiia > Limisphaerales > UBA11358 > UBA11358. Next base: position 630 of record JAMFSG010000178.1, on the reverse strand, counting down.
GTTTTGAGTTTTTAATTTTTAGTTTTAAGTTGGATTCCAGCGCGGGCAACTCAAAACTAAAAATTCAAAATTAAAAACTGATGAAAATTGGAATCTACGGTGGTTCGTTTGATCCCATCCATTTGGGTCATTTGCTCGTCGCGCAGGCGGCGATCGAGGATCTCGGCTTGGACCGGTTATTTTTCATCCCCGCCGCGCAATCACCGTTCAAACCGGAAAATAAAATGGCGGCGGACAATTTGCGTCTGCAACTCTTACGCCTCGCGCTCGCAGGCAAAACGAATTGCGAAGTGGACGATCAGGAAATCAAACGCGGCGGCATTTCCTACACGTTTGAAACGTTGCGCGACTACGCTAAAAAATTTCCCGGCGCAAAATTGTTTTATCTTATTGGTGCCGACAACGCTGCGAAATTGAACGAATGGCGCGAGGCAACTGAATTGGCGAAACTCGCGGAATTTGTTGCAGCACCACGACCGGGCGGTGCTGCGCCAATTTTTCCGTCGCCATTTCGGGGCCGCACATTGCGCGGTTTTCCCTTCGGCGTTTCGTCATCGGAAATCCGCGCCCGCGTGAAAGCCGGTTTGCCGATTGATCATCTGGTTCCCACCGCCGTTGCCGAAGCCATCC
>JAMFSG010000177.1 GCA_026225155.1 Verrucomicrobiota bacterium | reverse complement strand
GAATAAATGGCGGCGGCGTCATGATTTTTTCAACCGCAATAGTCGCCGTTCCCACCGCGAGTAAAATTCCCGCGCCAACCACAATTGCCGTTTTTGCTTTTGGCCACGCCATAATTTTCAATGCTCCTTTTACGAGGGTTAAAGTTGATCCGTTGACCGCCGCGCCTTTCGCCGCCGCTGCTGCCGCTGTCGCCACCGCCAAACCAACCGGCGCGGCTTGCACCGAGTTTGCCGCCACGGTTCCGGCGATGACCGTGGCTGTCAGCGTCACGCCGCGTTTCAAAAAATGTTTCCGCAATTTTTCCAAACCGCGCGCCACGCGTTTGTGCGCGGCGGCTTCGTTCAATTTCAACGCGGCGGCGATTTCCGCCGCGGTTTTATTTTCAAAAAATCGCAGCACGACGGCGTTGCGGTCGGTTTCGCCGAGCCGGCCCATCGCTTCGTCCAGCAACGGCGCGACCTGTTCCCACGCCGCGTCCGGTTCGGTCAAAGTGGATTGCATGTAAGCCTCCTGTTCGCGGTTTTGGCGACGGATCTCGCCCTTCACAAAATTCGCCGCCGTCAGCCGCGCCGTTTGATATAACCAACCGGACAACACCGTCCCGCGCCGCAGCCCGCCAGCCTTGCGCGCGAGGATGATGAAAACCGCCTGCGTGATTTCCTCGGCGTGATGCGGATTGCCGGCAAAGCGCAACGCGGCGGAATAAACGAGATTCACATGGCGCGTCACGAGCGCGGCAAACGCCGTCTCGGATTGCGCGCGGGCAAATTCCGCAAGCAGTTGGTCGTCGTCCAGTTTGGTCATCTGCCAGTAAGATGTCCGCGAACCGCGAAACTGGACAAACGATTTTTAATTATTTTCAGGTGTGCCGGCTAGCCGCATATTGATGGAATGTCCGTGGAACTTGACGAACAATTTTTCAGCCAGGCCGCCGGTTGGGACGTGATGAAACACGCGCGCGCCTATCTCGCGCAAGGCCAGGTGTTGAGTTCCAATTGGACGCCGCCGTTGCTGCGCGGCGTCGTGCAAGCCGGCGAAGGCTCTTTTCGCGCGTCGCTGGTCATCAAGAACTCTGCGAACATGGAAAACCTCTGCAATTGCCGCGATTCACGGCAATGGGGGAAAATCTGCGCGCACGTCGTCGCCGTCGGCTTGCACTGGCTGAAATCGCAACCAGCCGAAAACGATTCTCCGCCTACGCGCGCCGGAAATGGAATTTCGCCCGCAAAAATTCCGGCAAAAAAAATTCCCGACCTGCGCCGCGAAGCTGGCGGCGAACCGGCGGAATTATTTCTCATCCTGCCGCCGAATTTTGAACAAGCCATAGCGCGCGGAAAAATCATGCTCGTGTTTGAAGCGAAATGGGGTGGCGGACGCGTCCCGCTGAACGCGTTACCAAAAGGCCGCGTCTTCGCTTTTTCCGCGCAAGACAATGCGATCATCGAAAAAGTCGAGACACTGACGAACGGCGAAACGCCAGCGCTGTTGCAGATGGAGACAAAAGATTTTGCCGCGCTGCTGCCACTGTTGGTT
>JAMFSG010000176.1 GCA_026225155.1 Verrucomicrobiota bacterium | reverse complement strand
TTGTTCGAGCGATAAACCAGCCGGTCCACGCCGGAAAGTTTTGCGGCGGCGCCCTCGTTCCAAAGATTATTGACGTGTTGAAAAAGCTTCATGTTGGCATTTTCTGTGTTTTCGTTGCAATTTCTGTGAAATTACCTTGCTTTGAGTTTTGAAACAAGTAAAAAGAAGAAAGTCGGTCAAATCAAACTTTATGCTCGCCGCTGAAAGACAACAACGCATTCTGGAAATGCTCCTGAAATCGGGAGCCGTCAGCACGGCCAAGGCCGCGAAATCGCTTGGCATTTCTGAAGAAACGGTCCGTCGCGATTTTGAAACGCTCGAAGCCGATGGCAAATTATCCCGCCAGCACGGCGGCGCGGTGCGGCTCAACGAAAGCCATCGCGATCTTTCATTGCACAGCCGCGAAATCGCCAATGTCGCGGAAAAAAAAGTCATCGCCGAACTAGCGCTGGCGCAAATCCAAGCCGGAGACATCCTGTTTTTTGATGCAAGCTCGACGGTTTTTCATCTGGCCTGTTTGTTGCCGAATCTCGAAGTGACCGTTTTAACCAGCGCTTTAAAAGTCGCTGTTGAACTCTCGCGGCGACCGGCGGTGCAAGTGATTTTGACTGGCGGCGCTGTCAAACCGAGTTCGTTGTCGTGTCAGGGCGGTTTGGCGGATTTGATTTTGGAACAGTGTCAGGTGCAAAAAGCTTTTTTATCCTGTCGGGGGCTGGACGCCAAGCGCGGTTTGAGCGAACCGAATGCGGAACAAGCCGCGCTGAAGCGAAAAATCATCAGTCTGGCGGATCAAACTATTTTGCTGGCCGACCACACCAAAACCGGCGTCAAGTCATCCTATTTTTACGCCAAGTTGGAAGAGGTTGATTTTTTTGTCACGGATCGTGATCCGGGAAATGCTGTTCAACGCGCGTTGGATCGTGGCGATGGAGAATTGATTTTACCGACGAAGAAATAAATTGACCGCCCCCGTGTTTTCGCGAATCAAATTTTGCCTGCGTTGACTTGCGCGTCTGCTTTGTTAGCGTGAAAGCAACATGGCCAGCAACCGGTTTTCTCGTCTCATAAAAATCTTCACCGGCACCAATTCCGGTGCGGACGGAGAATTGCTCCAGCTGGAAGGCCGGCTCGAACGCTTCGTTCATTTTTGGATGCTGGTCGCGACGCATTTTGTCCGCAACCGCTGCCTCATCCGCGCGTCGGCGCTGGCTTACACGACGCTGCTGGCGTTAATTCCGCTGCTCGCCGTCGTCATCAGCATTGGCAGCAGCTTGTTGAAAAATGATGACGAAGATAAAATTTATCAAGCCATCGCCAGCATCGCGCCCGCCGCGCCGATCAACGTCAAAACTGCGACAACCAATTCAAATTCCGTCGTCACCGTAAAAACGAATTTTGAAAATTTTGCCGCCGGAATTTCCAATGACGCCGAATCGTTCACGAACGAAATTACCGCGACCAATTCCGTCGAACCGGACACGCGCGTCAGCACGCAAAAGGAAATTGCGCGGCAACTTCACAGCTTCGTTCAAAACACGCAGAGCAATGCGCTGGGCGTGACCGGCGTGATTGTATTTTTGGTCATCGCCATCGGAATGTTGAGCCGCATCGAGGAAACCTTCAACGACATTTGGGGCGTTGCACGCGGACGCAACTGGCTGCGGCGAATTGTGTTGTATTGGACGACGATCACCCTCGGGCCGTTATTGTTGCTCACCGCTTTTGGCCTTGCGGGCAGTGCACATTTTCAGACGGTGAAACATTATTTTGAACAAATGCCGTGGTTCGGAAATTTTGTTTTTAAGTTGCTGCCGGTCATTGTTTTATGGTTCGCCTTCGCCCTGATTTACCTGCTCGTCCCGAATACGAAAGTGAAGTTTTCCGCCGCGTTCGCCGGCGGCGTGGTTGCCGGCACGCTCTGGCATCTGAACAGCGCGTTCGGTTTTCTCTACGTTTCAGGCGCGGTCATGAAAAGCCATATTTACGGCACGATAGGTCTCGTGCCGGTGTTCATGATCAGCCTTTATTTTTCGTGGGCGATTTTGTTGTTCGGCGCGCAATTCGCGTATGCCTTTCAAAATCGCGCTTCGTATTTGCAGGACAAACTTGCCGACAACATCAACCAGCGCGGGCGTGAATTTATCGCGCTGCGTTTGATGACCGGCCTCGGCCAGCGTTTTCAAAATGGTTTGCGGCCGGCGACCGTGGTGGAAATTTCCGAGGAACTCAACGTGCCGAGCCGGCTCGCGCAACAAATTTTACGCACGCTCGCCGCCGCGCATCTCGTCACCGAAGTCGGCGGCGCGGAAACCGCCTACGTTCCCGCGCGCCCGCTCGAAACCATTACCGCGCACGATGTGTTGCTCGCGTTGCGCGCCGGTTCCGGCCGCGAACTGCCGGTGGACAACGCGCCTGCGCTCGCGGAAATTTACGGAGAATTTGCGCGCATCGAAGAAGCCGAACGCGCCGCCGCCGAAAAAATTTCCATGCTCGCGCTCGTCCAACGCACACCAGTGCAACCGGCGCTCAACGCGCCAAAAATTCAATCGGATTCTCAAACAACAGAAAATTAATTCCATTCTGCATGATGAAATTAAATACCCGTGTGTGTGAATTGCGTCTTGCCAATCCATGGAAGATCGCCAGCAGTCAAGGTTCCAGCATCCATAAAACTGTCATTGTCGAATTGACGGATGCCGGTGGCATCACCGGTTTGGGCGAAGCCGCGCCGGCAAGTTTGTATGGCGAATCGGCTGCGGTCGTGCTGGAATTTTTTCAGAAATTCGACGCGAACAAAATTTCGTTCAACGACGTTCGCGGCAGCATGGATTTTCTTGAAACTTTGCCCGGCATTCCCATCGCGGCGAAATGCGCCTTGAATCTCGCATTGCTCGACGGCGCGGCCAAACGCGCGGGTAAAACGCTGCATGATTTTCTCGGCCTCGGCTTTCGCGAAAACCATCACGTCACCTCGTTCAGCATCGGCATTGATTCTCCGGAAATCATCCGCAAAAAAGTTTTGGCGGCGGCGGAATTTCCGATTCTCAAACTTAAAATCGGCGATCCGCGCGACCGGGAAAATTTCGCAGTGCTGCGATCCATTGCGCCGGAAAAACCCGTGCGCGGGGATGCGAACGAAGGTTGGAAAACCAAAGAGCACGCGTTGCAAATGTTGGAATGGCTCGCGGCGACGGACAAAAAAATCCAGTTCGTTGAGCAGCCGATGCCGCGCGCCGCGAAAATCGAAGATCTGGTCTGGCTGAAAAACCGTTCGCCGTTGCCGCTCTTCGCCGATGAAGCGTGTCACAATGTGAAAGACATCGCGCGCTGCGCCGAAGGTTTTCACGGCGTCAACGTGAAGCTCATCAAAACCGGCGGCGTGAGCACGGCTTACGAAACTCTGCGCGCTGCGCGCCAAGCCGGATTGAAAACCATGATCGGTTGCATGATTGAAACGAGCGTGCTCATCAGCGCCGCCGCACATCTCGCGGAACTTGCTGATTATCTCGACGTAGATGGAAATCTGCTCACTACGAATGACCCGTATCTCGGCGTGACGGCAAAAAATGGAATTTTATCCTTCGCCCACACCGTGGAAAAAAGCGGATTGCAAGCCAGCCGGCGTGACTGAAAATTTCCACGTAAAAATTTCAAAGGATGATTCGTCCGCTGTCGTCTTATCTTGTAAAATGACGTGGCATGGCCGAAACGGATGACGAGCAACTCTGGGTGACGCGCAGCCAGGACGGCGATCATGCGGCGTTTGAGGCATTGATAAAAATGCACTCGACGATGATCCATTCGCTCACTTTTCGCATGACCGGTTCGGCGGCGGACGCCAAAGATTTGGCGCAGGAAACCTTCGTCCGCGCGTATCAGCAGCTCGGCTCATTTCAGGGGACGTCTAAATTTTCCTCGTGGCTTTATCGCATCGCCGTCAACGCCTGCCTCGACTGGCGGCGGCGCGAAAAACGTCGCGCCGATTTGCATACGAACTGGAGCAACTCAAATGCGGATTCGACGCCGGAAATCACTGCAGAACTGGATGACGCCAGCCGCGCAGTTCAAGCTGCGTTGATGAAATTGCCGGAGAAACAGCGCGCCGCGATTGCGCTCACTGTTTATGGCGGGAAAAATCATGCGGAGGCCGCGAAAATTCTCGGCTGTTCCGAAACGACCATTTCGTGGCGCATTTTTTCTGCGCGCCAGAAATTAAAAAAACTTTTGAGCAAAAATTTTCCCAGCGAAAGGAAACCATTATGACCGATGCCGAACTCGACAAAAAACTGAACGCCGCGCGGTCGCCAAAGTTGGAATCGGAATATCTGGAAGATTTTCCGCGCACTGTTTTTGCCCAAATGCGCTCAACGCCGGCGAAAAAATTTGCCACGAAAAATTTCTGGTGGCCGCGGCTCGCTTGGAGCGGCGGACTGGCGTTCGCCAGCTTGCTCATTATTTTTGCCATCGGCCATTGGCGCAGCAAAACGGAAATTCCTGCGCCGACGAGCGATGTCTTGGCCAACGCGAAAATGATCAACGAAACACGGGCGATGTTTCCCCATCGCGTCCGCGCGATTGTCCAAAATACCACGGGCGGCACGCAATTAGTTTTGGCCGACGCGCCGAATGTGCCGGATTCCACGCCAATTTACGTCCATATCTGCGACGGGAAAAACTGTTCGTCGTTGGTGACTTTCAGCGGACAGGAACTGGAAGTCGCCGGCCAAAAAATCACCATCTTGGCGGACGGCAGCGGCGGCATTATTTTAGAAGGCCAGCGATTTGTGTGGTCAAATTCTGGACGGAATCAATTTCCAAACGGCCTGAAAATCGAGGCCAAAAATCTGGGCGTTGAGAAATTGTAAGCTTCTCTGCATGAAGAAATTTTTTTTAATCCTCGCCGTTTTGTGTGCCGTTCTATCATTGCCGGCGCAAACCAATATGCCGATTAGATTGGCTTTGATTTCGGAAACGGACGAAGCGTTGCCGGCGGCAGATCTTTTGACGGCAAAATTTTCCAGCAACGATAAAATTCAACTGCTCGAACGCGACCAAATCGAAAAAGTTTATCGTGAACAAGGCTTGTCCGCCGCCAATACGGATTACTTGAAGCTTGGAAAAATTCTCGGCGCGGATGGCCTGTTGCTGCTCAATGTGGTGCGAACTCCGCAATCCACCAATTTAATCGCGCGATTGGTGGCGGTGAAACCAGGCGTGATTTTGACGGGTTTGAATTTTGAATGGCCGTTGAAAGGCACGACCGAATGGTCAAAATTTGTATCCGTCCATCTGAACAGCTTTTTTCCAAAATTATTGGTCCTGCCCAAGGAGGCCATCCCGATTTCGGTGGTGAACTTGCGTTCGGCCATTGCCTCGACGGAGGCGGCGGAAACCGAGCGGCAATTGAAATTATTGGCCATCCAGCGTCTCAGTCAGGAGCAACAGATCTTTGTTCTGGAGCGGCAGAAAATGCAATTGCTGGGCGAAGAAAAAGATTTGAAAGCGGACGACTCGAATTTTTGGGATGGCAGTTATCTGCTTGACGGCGTGATTGACCAAAATGGTTATTCACCTGGCAAAGTCACCATAAATGCACACATAACTCCGCCGAAAGGCGGATCCCCCATTTTGATTGAAGCCAGCGGCAGCCGCACGAATTTAACAGACGTTGTCAATCAACTCGTTGCCAAGGTGGACGACGCGTTAAAAATTAATTCCAATATTCCGGCATGGAACGCAGCGGATGAAGCGGCGAATTTTTATGAGGAGGCAACCTGGGCGATGCGCTGGGGAATTTTCAGCGAAGCACAGGCGGCAGCAGAATCAGCATGGGTGCTGGGCAAAAAAGATTTGGCTTGCGCGCTGGTGCGGGTGAACGCGTATGTGGCGGAAACAAAAGTAAAAACCGGAGCTTTTCAGCACAGCACGCACTATCTTTCCAAAAAGGACGTGCCCGCATCGCCTTCACAATGGTCCATGCTTAACTACGATGTGAATACGTTTTTGCGGGAAAATAAATTTGGCGTGGTCTTTCATGTATGGGAAATAAATGGCCAGCCGACTGTCACCTATGATTATACAACGCAAGCACCCGACCCCAAAAACATAGACCGCGCGATCCATGCGCTGGAACTGTATTACGAATTCAGCCAAAATTCACCGCAGAGCGCGACAAATTTTGATTGGCAGGAATTGGGAATCGAAAATTTGACAACGGCTTCAAAAGTCTTGCAGGGCTTTCATTTGCTGCCGTCGGCGCAAATCTCGGTCGCGGAAAAATTAAGAGATTTGCGCGCTTTAACACGTTCCGTCGCGGATTTAATTTCCAGTTCCCCAATGACTCACGACCGCTACTTCGTTGATGAGGAGGTTCTAACCGGCGATGAAGTCCGGGGAAAACTCGACATTTTTGAGTGCGAAGCAACTTGGGGCGGCCTTTGGCAGGATACACCGGAAGATGGAATTACCTTTTACCGGAAGTTGATGAGCAGTCCGGTGTTCAGTTACATCCACGGCGAATTTTGGTCGCGTGACGAAGCGTTTAATCATGTGGTTGATTGGAGTTCGGAAGACAATCATCATGCCGCTGCGGTGTGGGATGGTTTTGTTCAGGAACTCCAAAATTCAACGAATGTGTTGTGGCAATTGGAAGGCAAAGCTTTGGTCATGGCGGCATCAACCAATGATGCGGAGAGGAGCGCGGCTTTCACCAATTTGTATGACACCATTTTTCAAAATGCCGACGCGCTCGTTGCCAATCCTGTGGAAGTGATTCCAACTTGGCGGCTGGACGCTTTGGCGGGCGGCCTTGATTCGCCCGTGCGCGATGCACTGGACCAACTTTATTATTCATCCGGCTATTCGAAAAAATTGGAAACTTTGAATTCAGCGTATCGAAATAAAACTATTCCGCTGACGCAAACGGCAGGCGCATTTGAAAAACAAAAAAAATATCTAGCGGATTTTACGCCTTATAATTTTCAAACTTTTGAAGAAACGTTTTCTGCCCGCAATTATACAAAAATTCAGGCCGCCGAACTATTGCCATTAATTGCCTCCTATAAGTCTAATTTGCTGGTGCAGGCCGGATCGAAGTCAGAAAAATTTTTAGCGCAGGCCAATGCGGGTTGGATTGAAGTGTCTTACGAAAAACAGGTTGCCGCGGCTTTGAATCCACCCATGTCTGCGCCGTCGAAAAATGTTTCAACACCACCGCCGCCGCCAGCCGCCCTGCCCAAATCGGAACCGGCTAAAATTTATCAACCGGCGGAAGACCTGGAAATTGAAACCAATGTCATTATCGTCCGCGAGTTCTTGCCGATTCCTTTGGACGGATTGAACACCAACCAGATTGACACAAACACCGTCACGGTCATTGCACATCATTGGTTTGAGGGAAAGCTGCTGCTGGATTTTAAATATACGGGATTTGTTTATTCCTTTGACACGAACGGGAATTGGACGAGAACCGCCATGGTGGTTTTTCCAGCCATTGCGATTCTTGACCTGGCGAGGAAACATTGGGAAGTCATCGCTTGTCCTGAAAACTCGATAATGGATGAAAATACATTTTATTCCCATACCGTGCTTTGGGGCGATGATTTGTTCACGAGCAACAACGGGCAAATCAAAAAATATGATTTTCAAAATCGGCGGTGGCAGGTCTTGCCGATCTCCGACGGTGGAAATTATGAATTATTTGTTGTCAATGGACATTTATACGCGGCTAATGGTTTTATTATTTTTGAAATAGTTGATGGCGGAAAATCAACCCGCATTCTTGCCAGTGCGCGGCGGCAACCGCCGGCTTCCGCATTGGACCGCGAAAATTTTGGGATACCGTTCTTATTTGAAGGGCCGAATCATTCTTTACGTGTCAGAATCATGAGCAAGATATTCACCTGGAAAGACAGTGATTGGCATGAAGATTTTGCGATACCGCAAACATCTTTCACCCCGATCGCTTTTACAGATGGTCTTTTGCTATCACCTTATAGAGATAGCCAATCCATACAGCTTTTTCGTCTGCTTACGAAATCAAACGCGATTGAATTATGTTTGCGGCAAGACCGACAAGTCAGGTTCAATTCTGGCGCTCCCCAATTCGGGGCGAAGCAAGATCCCTTGTGGAAATTACCGCCGCAGATTTCATTGGCCACGGCGTCTGCGGCCATTCATCAGTCGGATTTGTATCTTCTGACAGATCATGCCGAATCCAAAAATATCGTTGATGAACGGCGGCATTTGATCATTGCCGAACAGGTAATGACCAAAAATGGATACCATGCCGGGTTGTTTCGTTTTTCTCCCGAAAGTTCGTTGCCGCAAAAAATGTTTTTGAAATTCGATGCTGCCGACGGTTGCCCGCCAACCACCGGCAGAAAGCCAGATGGGCTAGCAATGATTTCCGCCCTGCCGTCGGATTGGATGCTGTTCACAACTAATCTGCTGATCTTCGGCATGGAAAGTCCTGCCAATTTTCCGGGATACTCCGAATCCCATATTGCGACAGGTTACAAAGCCGGCGTCTGGTTGCTGCCATTGGCTCAACTGGAACCAGCCATCGCTGCACAAAAACAAATGCAACTTACAGAACAAATGCAGGCGGCAGCCAAAGCGGAACAGACCCAAAAAGATTTTCTCGCCAAATACGACCTGAATCATAACGGCGTGATTGATCGCGATGAATTGGAAAATGCGCTCGATGATTCGACGTTTATCGCCTCGCAGTTGGACTTGATTGACACCAACCATAATGGCCGGCTGGATTTGCCGGAGCTTGCCTATTTCGACGCCAACCAAAATAAAATTCTCGATCCCAAAGAACAGGCGGGCATTGACATCGCCCAGCATTTGCTGGCTGCCAGAATCATACAAACTTTTGACGCCAACAATGACGGCAGCTTGAACTCAATGGAATTCCAAGCCTTTGACCGTTCCACCTTCCCCGACATCGCCGAACAATCTCTAATTTTTGGCGGATCTATTAACATCAACCGAGTTAATGCCGATGGATTGACAACCTTTTTGAATAAAGTGTTGCGCTGGGAATTGCATCGTGCCGGCGCAATGACCAGCATGCCTTTTGGTTTCCCGCCGCCAAGATCAACTGCGGACGAACGAGAAGGATTCAAAATGGAGGTGGGAATGTATTGGCAGGGCGCGACCAACCGCATGAACCGGCCTGCAATTCCTCCATTTAATCATCCACCATTTTTTTTACCCGGAAATCTTCGGGAGAACACCAATTTTTCAAAGGTTCCGGTTTTTTGAATCGTCATAATTGGTGAAAATGAAATTTTGGAAAAGAGGGTGGTTGATTTTGGTTGCCGAATTTTGCGCGCTGGCGGTGGACGCGCAATTGCAACTCGTGCCGAATGCGTCGGCGCAAGGCGTGTTTGGCGGCGCGGCGCGGGAAATCAAAATCGTCTGGCATAATGCGGGCGACCAAATGACGAACGCGGAAATCCGCGCGCGGGTTTTTCAGGCGAGTTCAGCGACGGCGGTTTTGCTGACGGATGCGCCGTGGAAAAAATTGTCGGTGTTGCCGCAGCAAGCGGTCGTGGAATCGGCCACGCTGGATTTTCCGGCGGTGAAGGCGGAGACGAAATTTTTCGTGCAATGGCTGGCGGCTACAAACCAAATTCTCGGCGTCACGGAAGTTTTGGTTTATCCGACGAACTTGCTCGCAGAATTAAAACCGCTCGCGCACGGCGAGGCGATCGG
>JAMFSG010000175.1 GCA_026225155.1 Verrucomicrobiota bacterium | reverse complement strand
GCTGTGGGCTGTGGGCTGTGGGCTGTGGGCGGACTCGGATTAGCCCAGTTTTTTTCCAGTTGGGATAATTCTGAATTTTCGACAAAACGGTTTTTTTGTGGTTCGCGTTTCAGCGTTTCGATTTCAATTTTGCAACCGGGCAAGTTCGCGAGCCGGGCGCGGCATTGCTGAAAGGTTTTGCCGATGGCCGACCAGATCGAGAGCCACGAATTTTCGGCGGCAGATTCGGTTTCGAGACAAAAAGCGAGCGTGGCGTCTTCGCAAAACGGCATGACGGCGGCGAGAAAATCCAATTCCTGCGGCGTCATTTCGGCGAAACCGTCTAAGAACAAGTTTTGAATTTTTAGTTTTGAATTTTTAGTTTGAGATTCTTTACGCAGCGCGTCCGTTGCAAAATCGAGCAGATGATTTGCGTCCTGCAACTCGTGTTCGGCCAGCCAGTTTTGGTAATTGTCCAAGATCAGCGCGAAATCGAATAATTTATTTTTTAATTCGGCGCGCAGATTTTTATTTTCGGCAAGCGAGCGCAATTTGGTCGGCGTAAATTGATGTTGCTGCAATTCGGCGAGCAGCGCGCTCAATTCCTGCGCGAAGCCGGAACGTCGCGCGCTTTGGCCGAAAAGTTGCAGTTCGTTTTGATGTCGTCGCAACAGCGCGCGCAAAACCATGATGCGACCTTCGGCGGAAAGAATTTTCGGCGGCGCAAGATTGAGTTTTTCAAAAACGAACTGGGCAAGCCGGTCGAAAGATAAAATGTTTAGCCGCGTGAAACCTTGCAGCGAATTGTCGGCGAGCAATTGCCGTTCAATCTGGAACGTCGCCTGTTTGGGTGCGAGAAAAACCAGTGGTTTGCCATCGGGGGTTTTGGCCAACGCGGCGCGCACTTCTTCGAGACAGCGAAACGTCTTGCCGCTGCCGGCGGGGCCGAGAAGAAATTTTACGCGCACGATTTATTTTCACGCAAAGGCGCAAAGGCGCAAAGGAATTTATCCGCGTAATTAAAAATGATTCCTTCGTTTTTGCGGATGCGTTAGCTTGGTTGCTCGAAAATTTTAAGAGGCATGAGAATTTCTATTCAAGACTTGATGATTAAAAGCGGCGTTGCGTTTGGCACGAGCGGCGCGCGCGGGCTGGCGACGGCGATGACGGATTCGGTTTGCTACGCTTACGCGAAAGGTTTTTTGCAATACCTCGAAAGCATCGGCGAACTGAAACGCGCGGGCGAGCAAGTCGCGGTCGGCGGTGATTTTCGTCCGAGCAGCGACCGCGTGATGGAGGCAGTTTGCCGCGCGGCTGACGACATGGGTTATCGCGCGGTGAATTGCGGAAAAGTTCCGTCGCCCGCCGTCGCGCTGTTTGGTTTTGAAAATAAAATTCCGTCCATCATGGTTACGGGCAGCCATATTCCTGACGACCGCAATGGCATCAAATTCAACAAGCCGACCGGCGAAGTTTTGAAGGACGACGAGCGCGGCATGAGCGGGCAGGTTGTGGAATTGGATGATGCGCTTTTTGCTGCGGATGGAAATTTTATCCAACGTGCCGCCGGCGTCTCGCCGGCGGTCCAGTTGCAAGCCGCGCGTTCATCTGCCGACAAGATGTCGGCAGCACGTTATTCTCCAGTCGCCGGTGAAAATTATGCGATGCGTTATCTGAATTTTTTTGCGCATGATGTGTTGCACGGCGTGCGCATTGGCGTTTATCAACATTCCGCCGTCGGGCGCGATGTGCTGGTGAAAATCTTTTCGCACCTCGGCGCGGAAGTCACGCCGCTCGGTCGCTCGGACAAATTTATTCCAGTGGACACGGAAGCGATCCGCGATGTAGACGTGAAACTCGCGCACGATTGGGCGGCGACAGGAAAATTTGATGCGTTGGTTTCCGCCGACGGCGACAGCGATCGTCCGCTGGTCAGCGATGAAAATGGCAACTGGTTGCGCGGCGACATCGCGGGAATTTTGTGCGCCAAATTTTTAGGCGCGGATTCCATCAGTGCGCCGGTGAGTTGCAACACGGCGGTGGAAAAATGCGGCTGGTTCAAGGAAATCCGCCGGACGAAAATCGGCTCGCCGTTTGTGGTGGCTTCGATGATTCAGGCTTCAGCGGCGGGCGCAAAACGCGTCGTTGGCTACGAAGCGAACGGCGGATTTTTGCTGAACTCGGATATTGAACGCGATGGCAAAGTTTTGCGCGCGCTGCCGACGCGTGACGCGGTGATCGTGATGCTCGGAATTTTGCTGCTGGCCAAATCGCAAAACAAAAAAATTTCCGAACTGGCGGCAACATTGCCCGCGCGGTTCACGGCGAGCGACCGCATCAAAAATTTTGCGACGGAAAAGAGCGCGGCGATTTTGGCGAAGTTCAATTCCGGTTCCGAAGCGGCGGATAAAATTGCGATTGAAAAAATGTTCGGCGAAATTTGCGGGCAGGTCGCGAGTTTGAATCGCACGGATGGATTGCGGATTGTTTTTGCAAACGAAGAAATCATCCACTTGCGTCCATCGGGCAACGCGCCGGAATTTCGTTGTTATTCGGAAGCGGCAACGGAAAAGCGCGCCCGCGAAATTGTCGCGGACGCGCTTGCGAGAATTCAGGAATAAATTTCAGCGCCAGTAGCCGCCGACCCAGACGCGATGGCCGCCGCGATGGCCCCAGCCGGGACGAACCCAGACAGCTCCGGGATGCGGACGCGGACCCCAATGTCCCGGTCCCCAAACCCAGCGTCCGCCATACCAGCCATAGCTGCCACCAACCCAAACATAAGTCGGATCAGGCGCGACGGGAATGACTTCGACTTGCGGCGCGGGCGGCGGGCCGGGATCAACGTCAACAACTTGGCCTTGCGCCGGCGGGGCTGGCGATGCTGGCGCAACGTAGGCTTGTGGTGGCGGCGCATTCGGCGGCGGTGGTTGGGTGACGTAAACCGGTCGGTCGCGATAGACGACCTGGCGTTCCACGCAACCCGCGAACAGCGGAATCGCAGCACTAATTAAAGCAGTTTTGATTAAAATTGAATGTTTCATATTCGAGTCTTTAGACGTTGGACAGGCTAAATTGTTTCAATCTTTTTGGAAGAATTTAATGTGCTCCAGCTGGCGGTTTTGGCGCGCTTTTTACGGCTTTGAACAGAAAAATCAGCGGGATGCCACAAATGGCCAGCGCGCCGAACAACACAAAAACATCCACGAACGCCCACAGGTGCGCCTGTTGGTCGAGCGTGTTGTAAATGCTGGCATAGGCTTGCGTGGTGGCGGTGGCGGGATCGGTTTGTCGCGCGAAAACATTTTTGGTGGCGGCGAGCCGTTGCACGAACGCAGGATCGGCGGGCGTCAAATGCCCGACCATGAGCGCCTGATGCACTTGCGCCCCGCGCGCGAGCATCGTGGTCACGAACGCGATGCCGATGCTGCCGCCAAGGTTGCGCATGAGATTGTAAAGTCCGCTGGCGTTGCCGATTTGTTGCTGCGCGAGCTGGCTCATCGTGATCGTCGTCAGCGGCACGAAAATAAAACTGATGGCGATGCCGTTGATGACGCTCGGCCAGATGACGGTAAGCTGGCTGACTTGCAGGTTGATATGGCTCAACATGAACGACGACGTCGCGAGCATGGCGAAGCCGAAGCACAGCATCCAGCGCATCGGAATTTTTCCGACGAGCCGGCCGACGACGAGCGTGGTGAGAAACGCCGCGATGCCGCGCGGGCTCATCGCGTAACCACTTTGCAACGCGGGATAACCCATCAGCGTTTGCAGAAATAACGGCAGTTGCGCGGTCGTGCCGTAAAGAATGGCACCGAGCGAAGTCATCAAGATGACGCCGACGGCAAAATTACGATTTTTGAAAACGCGCAAATCCACCAGCGGATGTTCCGTGTAAAATTCCCACGCGATGAAACTGATCAGCGACAAAACGGAGATCGCGGCGAACCAGCAGATCCAATGCGCGCTGAACCAATCAGCTTCCTGGCCTTTGTCCAAAATGATCTGCAACGTCGCGAGCCAGACCGCGAGCAAACCGAAGCCGACGAAATCAATCGCCGCTTTCACGTCGCGCTTGATATACGGCGGATCTTCCACCGCCCACGACGACATCATCGCCGCTGCGATGCCGACCGGCAGATTGATGTAAAAAATCCAGCGCCAGGAATAATTATCCGTGATCCAGCCGCCGACCGTCGGGCCAAGAATCGGCGCGACGACCACGCCCATCGCAAAAACCGCCATCGCCTGTCCGCGTTTTTGCGGCGGAAAACTTTCAAGCATGATCGCTTGTGCAATCGGAACCATCGCGCCGCCGCCCGCGCCTTGCAAAATTCGCGCGATGATCAAAGTCGGCAAACTCCACGCGAGTCCGCACAACGCCGACGCGATCGTGAACATGATGATGCACGAGATGAGAACTTTTTTGCGCCCGAAATAATTTCCCAGCCAGCCGGTCATCGGCAAAATAATGGCGTTTGCCACGAGATAACTGGTCAGCACCCACGTCGCTTCGTCCGTCGTCGCCGATAAACTGCCGGCGATGTGCGGCAGCGCGATGTTTGCGATGGACGTGTCGAGCACTTCCATGAACACCGCCATCATCACGCTGATCGTGATGAGCCACGGATTGTGGCTCGGGCGCCAAGTTTGTTGGGGAGCGTCGGGCATGAAATTACTTGCCGTTCGATTTCCGGCCCAAAATCAACCGGAACAAAATCACGATAATCAGCGCCAGAACAATCGCCGCGATCGCGAGCACAAAAGCCGGCAGCGTGAACGAACTGACTTGCACGCTCGGTGTCACGGAAAGTCCGGGGCCAATCGTGTGGTCGGCGGGCAACGCTTCGTCGAAAATGATTTTCACCGGCACACGTTGGACGACTTTCACGAAATTGCCCGTCGCGTTTTCCGGCGGCAACAAACTGAATTGCGCGCCGCTGCCGGCTTGCACGCTGTCTAGATGAGCGCGAAATTTTTTGCCGCCGAGCGCGTCAATCTCGACGAGCACCGGCTGGTTCGACGCCATTTTTTCCAGTTGCGATTCCTTGAAGTTCGCCGTGACCCAAACTTCCGTTGGCACGAGCGACAAAATTTGCTGGCCGGTTTGCAAATAATCACCGACTTCAACCTGCTTGCGCGTCACGCGTCCGTCGCCCGGCGCAAAAATTTTCGCGTAGGACAAATTCAGATTCGCCGCGTCCACGTCCGTTTTCGATTGGTTATATTTCGCGAGCACGGAACCCGCTTCCGCCCACGCCGCGTCTTTTTGCGCGCTGGCTTCGTTGACTTTGGATTCGTCGGACGCGGCTTTTTGTTTCGCCGAATTCAAATCGGCTTCCGCTTTGTCCACCGTCGCTTTGGCCTGGTCAAATTCCTGCGCGGAAATCGTCTGGTCTTTGCGCAACGTCTGGGCGCGTTCAAAATCCGCCTTGGCCTGCACTTCCGTGGATTCCGCCGCCGCGACATCCGCCTTGGAACTGAGCGCGTCAGCTTTGGCCGTTTCCACTTTTACGCCCATCAATTTGTAACCCGCGATCGCCGCCTGATAGCTGGAATTTTCCGATTCCGCCGACGCCTGTTTTTGCGCCAGTGCCGTCGCGTAATCCGACGGATCAATTTCCACCAGCAAATCATTCGAGTGGACAATTTGATTATCCAAAACATGGACGACCGCGACTTGTCCCGCGATGCGCGGCGCGATGGAAACGACATGTCCCGCGATGAACGCGTCATCCGTGGATTCATGCGTCATCGCGTCCACAAAATAAACGAGTGCGACAAATAAAATCACCGCGAGCACGACCGTCGCAATCACGAAAAACAGCGGCGAAGATAATTTGGCGCGCGTTTTGCCATTGTCTTTCGGCGCAGGCGCAGGCGCGGCGGCTGGCGTTGCTGGTGCAGGCGCAGTCGGCGGATTTTGATTGGTGGACGGGTTTTCGCTCATAATTTTTCCTGCGGTTTGAAAATCATTTTGTTTTGCCGCGACGGGAAAAATCCGTTCGCCCGCAAAACTGAAGACGAAAATAAATCAACTTCCGCCGCGTGTCAAACAACTGTTTTAATTTCTTGTTTGAATTTAGTGTCCGACAAGAATTTTAATCGTGGGACGGACGACGTGTCGCCGCCCCTAAAATCATTGCGGCATTCAAAAAATCAAAGGACGCTGACACGGCATCCTTCCCAAACCATGCTTGAAACTTGCGCGCGAACGTTTAGGCTGGCGCAGGTTTCGATTCAACGGACATGGAGCATTTATGAAAATCCAACACCAATATTTTTTTATAGCCGCCCTGGCAATTTTGCCGTTTCTC
>JAMFSG010000174.1 GCA_026225155.1 Verrucomicrobiota bacterium | reverse complement strand
TTTCATAGAATGCACGAACGCGCGCAGTTCCGCCAGCAACGGTTCTTCCGGCGGCGTTTCGATTTGCGTTACGACTCCTTCGGTCGCCTTGAAATCATTGCCGCCGGCGGGCGTGTGCGTGTTAGCGTAAGTTTTGATTTTGTATTGCGAGATAGTGTAATCGCAGACCGCGCTCAACTTGTCGCCGCAGACGATGACTTCGCGGAATTTTCCGGGAATAAAATATTCCGCCTCGACCGTTGCCCACGTTTTGCCATGCGGCGTTTCATATTCCAGCGAAAGCAGGGAAACGTCATCCAAGCCGCGATTCATAAAATCATGCTGAATCGCCAAAACACTTTTCGGCTGCGCGCCGAGAATGAAATTGAACAGGTCCACGAAATGAATTCCGTCCGCGAACATCACGCCGCTGTCGTTGCGCGGACGTTTGAAGCCGCCGAAGTGGCCGCGGATCATGTTCACTTTGCCGAACTCGCCATTTTGAACCGCATCGCGCAACCAAAGCGTCGCCGGATCAAAACGCAAAATGTGTCCGACCTGTAAAATGCGTTTGTGCTTGTCCGCAATTTTCGCGAGCTGTTTGGATTCGTCATCCGCGAGTGTCAGCGGTTTTTCGACAAACACATCTTTGCCCGCTTCGAGAAATTCTTTACAGAGTGGAAAATGCGATTGCGCGGGCGTGACAATGACGACGCCATCAATTTTGCTGATGAACTCTTTGTAATTCGTCGTCAGTCGTTCAGCGGGAATGCCGATCTTGCGCGCCGGTTCGAGTTGTTTGTCGCCGACTTCCGCGACATAAAGTTCGATCGGAAAATTATTGAGATTGCGCAAATGGTTCGCGCCCCAGCGGCCCAAACCGATCAGAAGAATTTTGGTCATTTTGAAAATTTTTGAGGAAAAACGTCAGGCCAGCAAGGAAATCATTTTTAGAAAACCGGACGGCAGAATTATCAACCTCAAAAATCGAAGCCGAATTCTTTTTTGACTGATTTCCATTCCGTGCCGGGTTTTCCGGCGTTGCGCTTTTTGGCGCGAGCGAGTTCGCGGCGGTCATCCAAGGTTTCCAACGTGTCGCGCAATTCCCGCAACACCACTTTGGCGTTGCGAATCTGGCGGTCAATATCCGGCAAGCCGTCCGGGCGGCTTTTGGTTTTTACAGCGGTCGCGTTCATCGGTATATGTCTTTTCGTTGGCTAAGAGTATAAATCACGATGCGTTTGCCGACCAGTTCAAACAGCACGCGATAATTCCCGATGCGCAGACGATACTCGTTTTTACTGCCTTTAAGTTTCTTCACGTCGCCGGAAAATTCCTATTGCAGCAGATGCAGGCGATAACCGATTTCACGCCGGATATTTTCCGGCAGTTTTTTCAATTCGGCTTTGGCTTCGTCCTTGATCTCAATTTCATATCTCATCGCCGAAGCTATTTTTCAATTCACCAACTGATACCAGTTATCGCGCTGATGCGGTTCGTAGCCGAGATCTTTGATGAGGCGTTGCATGTCGCCGACGGTCATGCGGAACGTCGTGCCGGCTTGCGAGACGACATTTTCTTCGATCATGATGCTGCCGAGATCGTTCGCGCCATATTTCAGCGCAACTTGCCCAATCTCAAGACCTTGCGTGACCCACGAACTTTGCACGTTCGCGAAATTGTCCAAATAAATCCGGCTCAACGCCTGCATCCGCAGATATTCATGCGCGCCAACTGTCGGCGCGCGCAATTTCGTGTGCTCGGCTTGAAATGTCCACGCGATGAATGCGGTGAAATTTCCCATCTGCGGATTTTCTTTTTTGCGATTCAACGAAATGTCCTGCTGCGCGCGCAGGCGTTCGAGATGTTCGATGCGTTCTTCCACGGTTTCAACGTGGCCGAACATCATCGTCGCGCTCGAATAAAGTCCGAGTTGGTGCGCGACATCCATGACGGCAAGCCAGTCATCACTCATGGCTTTGAGCGGCGCGATGCGTTGGCGCACGCGGTCCACCAAAATTTCGCCGCCGCCGCCGGGAATGGAACCGAGTCCCGCCGCCTTGAAATCACCGATGATTTTTTCCAGAGGTTCGTTGAACACGTCACGGAAATGGATGAATTCGCTCGGGCTGAAACCGTGGATGTTGAATTGCGGAAATTTATTTTTGACATGCGACAGCAGATCGAGATACCACTGCTTCGTCAATTTCGGATGATGCCCGCCTTGCATGAGCATCTGATTGCCACCGAGCGCGACCGTCTCTTCAATTTTTTTGTCCAACTCGGTCAAAGTGAGAACGTAAGAATCGTCGTCTTTTTCCACGCGATAAAACGCGCAGAATTTGCAATAGACATTGCAGACGTTGGTGTAATTGATGTTGCGGTCAATGTTGAAGGTGACGATTTCGTTGCCGCGACCGTTGAAATCTTTCGCCTTCGCGAGCTGGCGGCGACGGTCCGCAAGCGCGCCAAGTTCCTCGAGCGGCAACGCATAAAGCCGTTTCGCTTCGGCGGCGTTGATGCGCTGTCCGTCCCAAACTTTCTGGAGCAACTCGTCCAATGACGCGTCGTAAATCACGGCTTCAATTTATCGGTTTTTTTTCCTAAAACAACCGCCAAGACGCGCACCGGCCAATCGCGGCGCATGAAGGGTCGTTCAAACAGGGCAAACAAACCCGCTGAAACCAGAAGAATCGCGGGCGTCATCACGAAAAATTGAATCAGCAGATCGAGCCAGAGAATGTTTGTCTGCAAATGAATCGTGAGTTGGATAAATGCACTGATCATGATCAGATGATACAAATAAATCGTATAGCACATTCCGCCAATGGTAATGATCCAAGGATTACCTAACATGGCCGGGGTTAACTGGCCCAAAAATGCGGCCAAACAGCACAACAGCAAAATCCACGGCAACAATAACGGGCTCAGTAATCCGTTTTGAAAATTGATCCAAACGACCGCACATCCGGTTAATAAAAAAATCAAATCCCAAAAAACGGCATATGTCACCGGTCGTAATTCCCCTGACAGATAAAAATCTGCCAGTAAAAAACCGGCGAGAAAATATTGCAGATTTCCCATCAATGATGCCCAAATGATATAATGTTGAGAAAAGGGGCCGACCAGCAAAGGCATAATAACCATCGCGCCGGCCAGAATCCCCCGGCGCAACAGGACGTTCCTAGCCGTAAAAACTTTTGCCAGAAATGGCGCGAGGATATAAAACTGCACTTCCACTTCCAACGACCAGAGCACAGGGTTCGGATAGGGGTGTGTTCCGAAAACAAGTCCGTTCACATAAAACAGGCTGGAGCCCAGATGGGTTGCTTCGTAATACAACCAGCTTTCGGAACCATACCAACTTAAATGGAGGGGCATCCGGCGATATAACAGCGCGCAAAATAAAAAAAGAATTAACAGGTGAATGACGTATGGCGGTTCAATACGGGTGATTCGTCGGATGAAATAGTCTCGCAAACTAATTTTTTTTCCGGCAGCCAGATATTGCCGGGCAAAGGGCAGCGACAGGACGAAACCGCTGATTGTAAAAAAAAGCATCACTCCGAAATGTCCGGCGGCAAACACATAGCTCACCGCGTCTGTCACCGGCTCGTGCGGGCCGTGGCCAAGATGAAACAGGCCGATCATCCGGATGTGATACGCGATCACAGTAATGATGGCGACAAACCGCAAACCGTCAATTTGCGGAATGAACTCCCGGCCTGGGGTTGTGATCCGTGAAAGATGTCTTAAAATTTCCACGTTGCTGGCGGCGAACCTAACAGAATTTTTTCCCCCGAACAAGCTGCGTTGCATTTTCCGCCGCTTGCTTCAAAATATCCGCATGGAAGGAGACAAAAAATTTCACGTCGTCGTTTTGGGCGCAGGTTTCGGCGGATTGACTTTCTGCAAACATTTTCACGCGGCGGACGCGCGCATCACGCTCGTGGATCGCACGAATCATCATCTGTTCCAGCCGTTGCTCTATCAAGTCGCCACGTGCGGGCTTTCCGCGCCGGACATCGCGCAACCGATCCGTTCGATTCTTTCCGAACGCGAAGACATCACCGTGTTGCTCGACAAAGTCACCGGCTTTGATCTCGCGCAAAAAAAAGTTTTGCTTGATAAAAATTCCCTTGATTTCGATTTCCTCGTCCTCGCGATGGGCGGCCATACCGGATATTTCGGCCATCCCGAATGGGAACAATTCGCGCCCGGCCTCAAATCGCTCGACGACGCGCTGCGCATCCGCAGCCACGTTTTGCTCGCGTTTGAAAAAGCAGAAAACGAAGCCAGCACGGCGGAACACGATAAGCTGATGACTATCGTGGTCGTCGGTGGCGGGCCGACCGGCGTGGAACTTGCCGGCTCGTTTGCCGAATTGACGCGCACCGTTTTGAGCCACGATTTCCGGCGCATTGATCCGACGCAGGCGCGCATTATTTTGATCGAAGGTGCGCCGCGGATTTTGTCACATCTGCCGCCTGAACTTTCCGCCAGTGCGCAACGCCAGCTCGAAGCGCTCGGCGTGCACGTCCGCACTTCGACTTCCGTGAAAAATATCCGCGAGAATGAAGTTGAACTCGCGAGCGGCGAAATCATTCACGCCGGAAATATTCTTTGGGCGGCGGGCGTTTCCGCAACTTCGCTCACAAAAAAACTTGGCGCAGAATTGGACAAAGCTGGTCGCGTGAAAGTAAATCCCGATTTGAGTTTGCCGAATCATCCGGAAATTTTTGCCATCGGCGACATGGCGCTCGTGTTGGAAAAAGATGGCAAACCGGTGCCCGGCGTTTCGCCCGCCGCGATGCAAATGGGCAAACACGTCGCAAAAATAATCGAGAATGAAATTCGTTTGGGCGCGAAAGCTCCCGCACGTCCGCCGTTCAAATATTGGGACAAAGGCACGATGGCCACGATTGGTCGTTCGGCGGCGGTCGCGTGGGTTGGGCGTTTCAAATTTTCCGGCTTGCTCGCGTGGCTGGCGTGGTTGTTCATCCATCTGATTTTTCTCATCGGTTTCCGCAGCCGCGTCGCGGTTTTTTTCAACTGGACGTATTCGTATTTTTCGTACAAACGCAGCGCGCGCATCATCACTTATCTGCCGCCGGAACCATCAGACGAAAAATCGGGATAAAGGGATTGAAGTTTTCGATGGTAGGGATGCCGCGCTGCGGCGTCCCCGTCCGCAGGACGGAACGAACGTGACAAACCGCGCATTTTTTCTGTCGCCTAACGCTGCGCTCGGCGACAGGGACGGCGCAGCGCGCCATCCCTACCGACTATATCTGCCACTGGAATAAAATAATTCAAAATGTTGCTTGCGTAATTTTATATTGTTACTATTGTAGTAACAGTTATGGCAATCAACACTCAATTCTCGATCGCGGTGCACTTGCTGGTCGGCATCGCTTGCGGATGCAATGAGCAGGGCGTCACATCCGGTCATCTGGCCGAGAGTGTGAACACCAGCCCGAGTTTTGTGCGCCGCACGCTGGCCAAGTTGTCTAAGGCTGGCTTAGTGGAAACGGCGACGGGCAAAGCCGGCGCGTGCTGGCTCGCCAAGGACGCGAAGCAAATCTTCTTGCTCGATATTTACAAAGCCGTGGACGCGCCGAAGGCATTTTCCATCCATAGTTATGCCGAGCAAAAAGTTTGCACAGTGAGCTGTCATATCAAAACCGCGCTGGAAAAAGCATTGGTCAAAACGCAAAAGGCGTTGGAAGCAAGTTTGGCTGAAATCAGCCTGGCACAGATCGTTTCCGACGTGAAGAAAAAGTAAAATTTTGACTTAAATTGTTACTCAATTTGTAACAATAAATTAACAAACCAAAAACCGAAAAACTGAAAGAATAAAATCATGAGCACAAACAACAAACTCGCAGGCAAGGTCGCCTTGGTCACGGGCAGTTCACGCGGCATCGGCGCAGCGATCGCCACGCGCTTGGCCGCTGACGGTGCCAAAGTTGGGATCACTTATACCAAAGGCGCGGATGCGGCGGCGGCGGTCGTCAAAGAAATTGAACGCGCCGGGGGAAAAGCCATCGCGCTTCAAGCGGATGCCGCAGATGCGGCTGCCGTTAATGCCGCCGTTGAAAAGACCGTTGCCACTTTCGGTCAGTTGGACATCCTCGTGAACAATGCCGGCACGGCCATTCCCAAACCGTTCGTGGAAGCAACCTTGGAAGAACTTGATCAGGTGATTGACATCAATTTCCGTGGCGTTTTGATCGCGACGCAAGCGGCGTTGAAACACATCAAAGACGGCGGGCGTATTATTTCGATTGGTTCATGCGTCGGTGAAAGGATTTTAACGCCGGGTCTCACGGCTTATGCGGCCACCAAAGCCGCAGTAAAATTATTTACGCAGGGATTAGCCCGAGAAGTCGGCAGCCGCGGCATCACCGTCAACAACGTGCAGCCCGGACCGATTGACACGGATCTGAATCCCGCTGCGGGCGACTGGGCAACACCGCAAATCGCCAACACCGCACTGAAACGTTACGGCCACGTCAATGACGTCGCCGCGCTGGTCGCCTTCGTTGCCGGACCGGAAGCATCTTACATCACCGGCGCGAGCCTGACTGTGGATGGCGGCACAAATGCCTAAATTAACATCACAAAAAATAAATTAACAAACAAACAACAAACCAAAAACAGAAAGAAAAAATTATGAGCACAAACAACAAACTCGCAGGTAAAGTTGCGGTCGTCACGGGCGCATCCAAAGGCATTGGCGCATCCATCGCCAAACATCTGGCGGCGGAAGGCGCATCCGTCGTCGTCAATTATGCCTCCAGCAAAGCAGGTGCGGACAAAGTGGTTGCAGAAATTATCAGCGCGGGCGGAAAAGCGGTGGCCGTGCAGGGCGACGTTTCCAAGAAGGCGGACATTGACCGCCTGCTCGCTGAAACCAAAAAAACTTACGGCCACGTTGACGTGCTGGTCAACAACGCGGGCATTTACGAATTCGCACCGCTCGAAGTCATCACCGAGGATCATTTTCACAAGCAATTTAATTTGAACGTCCTCGGCCTGATTCTCACGACGCAGGAAGCGGTGAAATATTTTCCCGCGACCGGCGGCAGCATCATTAATATCAGCTCCGTCGTTGGTGTGAATCCGTTGCCGCAGGCGTCGGTTTATAGTGCGACGAAAGCAGCGGTGGATGCCATTACGAAATCGCTCGCCAAAGAATTGGGCCCGAAAAAAATTCGCGTGAATTCCATCAATCCCGGAATGATTGAAACCGAAGGCGTGCACGCGGCGGGCTTTTTGGAAACGGAATTTCCGAAACAGGTCGTCGCCCAGACTCCGCTCGGACGCATCGGCCAGCCGCAGGACATCGGCAAAGTCGCCGCGTTTTTTGCGTCGGACGATTCCGGCTGGGTCACGGGCGAAACGCTCTTGATTTCCGGCGGAATGCGCTGAACACTTGCGGTTCAAAATTCCAACTGATTTGAAATCATTTTCATGAGCGCAAATAATTCTTCACCTGATCTTACACAACGCCCGCCGCGCAGTCCGCGTGTGCGGCTGGGCGGTTACGTTTTGTTGCCGCGCATCCTTGACAAAGGCCGCGCGTCGCTCGCCGGCAAACTCGGCGAATACCGTTACAGCGGCGTGGGCATGGACCGGCATTTTTTCAACTTCGTCGGCCTCGACCACGAAGCATTGAAAACCGAACTCGCGAAAGGTGGCAGTGATTACGACGTGTTGACGTGGATTCAAGCGAACGCGAAACATCAACGCCAGCCGTGGGAAATCGCCGCGTGGAGCGAATTTCATTTACGCCGTTCGCCGGACAGCGACACCGAAACGCTGATTGATTTCGCCAACGAAGTGAAACAGTTCAATCCGCTGCGCGAAGATATTCATACATGGTTCGATCTGCTTGATCTCGACGATTATTGTTCGTTCGGCGGCAAGGCGTGAAGCGCAATTAGTTTTGCATCAGTGGCGGAGCGACGAAAGAAAGTAGCCCACGGTGAAACCGTGGGTGAACGAACAAAAACGAATCCAGCCCCGGATGGGGCGAAAGAATTCCGAAGTTGGTTTTCTGACGCCCCTGTCGGGGCTCGGTTTTTTTGGTGACGATACCCACGGTTTCACCGTGGGCTACTTTCTGTCGCGCTTCCAGCGCTTTTATTTGCGGATATCGAAGCACAAATCATTTTCATTTTTCTCCAAAAAATCTTGCCGCTTGACAGGCAACCAAATGGTTGCATAATGTTTTCCGAAATGGATGCGGTATTCAAAGCGCTGGCCGATGAAAGCCGACGGAAATTGCTCGACCAGTTGCACCAAGACAACGGGCAGACGCTCGGCGAATTGTGCGCGCACCTCGACATGACGCGACAGGCCGTCACCAAACATTTGCGCCTTTTGGAAGACGCGAAGCTGGTGACCGTCGTCTGGCGCGGACGCGAGAAACTGCATTACCTCAATCCCGTGCCGATCCACGAGATCTCCGAGCGCTGGATTGGCAAATACGAACGCCATCGCCTGCAGGCGTTGAGCGATCTGAAACGCGGTCTCGAACAAAATCAAACCAACAAAAACAAGAAAGGATGACATCATGCAAAAACCAAAGTTAGTTTATACCACCTACATTCGCTCGACGCCGAAAGAGATTTGGGCGGCCATCACCAAACCGGAATTCACCCGGCAATATTGGGGCGGACTCGCGAACGTTTCCGACTGGAAAAAGGGTTCGACGTGGCAACACATGACCGGTGGCGAAAAGCCCGAGGCCTGGATCACCGGCAAAGTTTTGGAAAGCAATCCGCCAAAAAAACTCGTGTTGAGCTGGGCCGATCCGGACGATCTCAAAGACAAATCGCGCGTCACGTTTGAGATCGAAGCGCTGGCAGAAATGACCTGCCTAACGATCACCCACGGAAATTTACAAACCGGTTCGACGATGGTCAAGAAAGTTTCTTGGGGCTGGCCGCGCGTGATTTCCAGTCTGAAAACTTTTCTGGAAACCGGCAAAGGCCTGAACATCTTCTGCAAGTGATTTGCCAGCGCACC
>JAMFSG010000173.1 GCA_026225155.1 Verrucomicrobiota bacterium | reverse complement strand
TCGATTTCGGCTTTGATATTGTTGTACTGACGAACGTGACCGTAAAAATCAACTTTCATCCCACGAATTAATCAAAGCCACGCCGGATTGACAAGGCAATTGCGCTGCGGGCATTTGGCCACAGATTAACACCGATGAAACAAAACCGGATAATTGGATTGGTGGATAATTGGATGAATGAGTTTCGGCGCGTCCGCCAAAAATCCAACCATCCATTTATCCAACCATCCTGTATTTTATCCGTGCCCATCCGCAGTTAAATTTTTCCCATGAAACTTACTGAAATGCGCGAGTGGCTGGACAAGCGCGACATCCACCTCACGAAATCGCTCGGGCAGAATTTTTTGCACGACGCCAACCAGCTCGAACGCATCGTCGCGAGCGCGGAATTGACCCAGGCCGATAAAATTCTGGAAATCGGACCCGGACTCGGACCGCTGACGGAATTGCTTCTGCAAAAAGCCGGCGAAGTTCTGGCCATCGAAAAAGACGGGCGGCTGGTGAAAGTCCTGGCCGAGCGGTTTGGCTTGGTTGAAAAAGAAGGCGCGCCGGCGCTTTCTCCGGCCGGTGAAAAAACGGAAACTGCCGGTCCGCCCGGCGATCCCGCGCATCCCGATAATTTATTTCTCGTTCACGACGACGCATTGGAATTTCTCAAACGCGAGCCGCGCGATTGGAGCGAATGGAAACTCGTCGCGAATCTGCCGTATTCCGTCGCCTCGCCAATTTTGGTGGAACTCGCCGCCGGCGCGCGCGCGCCGAAAATGATCGTCGCCACGCTCCAGCTCGAAGTTGCGCAACGGCTCATGGCGCAAACGGACGACGATAATTACGGCATCCTGACGTTGCTCGTGCAACTCGATTTTGCGCCGCGCGGATTATTCAAAATTCCGCCCGGCTGTTTTTTTCCGTCGCCCGACGTGGATTCCGCGTGCGTGATTTTGGAACGCCGCGCGCAGCCGTTGTTGCCGGAAAATCTGCGCGCCAGTTTTGTGAAAATCGTAAAACGCGCGTTCTCGCAACGGCGCAAGATGATGCTGAAATTGTTGAAACAAGATTGGCCGAAAGAAAAATTGGAAGCCGCGTTCGCCGAATTAAAAATCTCGCCGCAAGAACGCGCGGAGAAATTGAGTTTGGAACAGTTTATTAAGATTACATATTTACTAACGACTTCATCTTAAAAATATGAAACGCTTTCTAAAATTGATCGCTTTTCCTTGCTTAGCGGTTTTGGCTACCGCGTTTTTTCTTTCTTGGAAACATTTTGATATTTCGCACTGGCCACAAACTCAAGCGACGATAATTTCTTCAGATGTGGAATGGACTGGGACTGGAGGAAACAAAGGATATTATCACCCAGCAATCAAATATAAGTATGCGGTGCAGGAACAGATTTATATTTCAACTCGTTATGAATTTTGTGAATTTGGCGTAGACTATCCGCCAATTTTCAGCGGAACTAAAGCGGACATTCAAAAGCTAATCGCAGATTTTCCAGAAGGCCAATCGAGAACTGCATTCTATAATCCACGCGATCCGGCATTTGCCGTCTTAAGACCAGGACTAAATTCACAATATGTCGGCACTTACCTTTTAGGCTATTTTGCTTGTTCAGCCGGTGCGCAAATATGGGTGTTACGTATTTTGCGCTGGCGAAAACAAAAAGAAAAAT
Source organism: Verrucomicrobiota bacterium (assembly GCA_026225155.1). Taxonomy (GTDB): domain Bacteria; phylum Verrucomicrobiota; class Verrucomicrobiia; order Limisphaerales; family UBA11358; genus UBA11358. The sequence goes on along the minus strand of JAMFSG010000173.1, from coordinate 16,320 downwards.
TGTGAGCGAAGAAGATTTTGGCGCGCGGACAAAAATTCTTTTCGTTTGCAGCCGCAATAAACGGCGCAGTTTGACAGCGGAAACCATTTTCAAAAATGAACCAGCTTGGGATGTCCGTTCCGCCGGCACAGAAGATTCCGCCCGCATCAAAGTCACCGCCGGACAAATCGGTTGGGCGGATGTCATCGTGGTGATGGAAAAGCGGCACAAGGAACGGTTGCGGCAAAAATATCCGGAAGCGCTGGCGGCGAAACGCTGCGTCTGCCTTTTCATTTCGGACGATTACGAATTCATGGATCCGAATTTGATCGAACTTTTGCGCGAGAAAATACGGGAACATTTTCCGGCGACAGAGTAGTGGGTCAGTTTGGTGGGGCGAGCGTCCTCGCGAGCCGAACGTCGCCAGACCAAGCGGCTCGCGGGGACGCTCGCCCCACCAGGCTTTACTAAATTGTCCATTATCGGTGTCAGGCGTGGCTTGATTTATTCCATAGTTGCCAATAGTTTGATTCCATGAACGTCGCGTTGCCGCGAAATCTTGAAAATTATGTGGCCGAATTGGTTCAAACCAGTGGTTACAAAGGGTCGGACGAGGTCGTTTCGGAAGCGTTGCGTGAACATCAGTCGCGCCGGCAAATTCTGATGACGCCGGAATTGGAACAGTTGCTGGATGAAGGTTTGGAAAATTTGGGTCAGGCCAAAACGACGGATGAGTTGCGTCATTCATGATTCGCGCCAAGTTTAGTCCAAAGGCCGAACGCGATTTGGACGGAGTTTTTCAGTTTATCTTTTCCGACAATCCTGATGCGGCGAAGCGCGTGCGTGCGACAATTCTCGATGTCGCCGATTTGCTGGCGGAAAACCCTGAACTCGGTAGAAAAATTCGCAATACGGCTCCGCGTCACGCGCAAATCCGCTGGTTTGTCGTCCCGAAGTTTCGCAATTATTTGATTTTCTATCAGCCGTTTCAGGAAACCATCATGGTGATTCGCGTGCTGCATGCGGCGCAAGATTGGACGCGATTTTTTCCACCGACAAATTTATGAGCGAAGAAATTTTTGACATCGTCAACGAACGCGATGAGGTGATCGGGCAGGCGCCGCGCAAGGAAGTTCATGCGACGGGTTTGTGGCATCGCGCGATCCATGTTCTGGTTTTCAATGCGCGCGGCGAAGTTTTTTTGCAGAAGCGTTCGATGCTCAAGGACACGGCGAAAGGCAAATGGGATTCGTCGTCGTCCGGCCACGTGGACACGGGCGAGGATTACGACGCGTGCGCGGTGCGCGAGTTGCGCGAGGAGATCGGCCTGGTCGTGACGCAACCGCAAACAATACCAAAGCGCGTTTTCAAGATTGATGCGCGCAAGGAAACGGGCTGGGAATTCTGCTGGATTTACCGTTGCGAAAGCGAAGGGCCGTTCGTTTTGCATCCCGAAGAAATCGAAACGGGCGGTTGGTTCGCGCCGGATTTCGTCACGCAATGGGTGAACGAAAAACCGCACGATTTCGCGAGCGCGTTTGTGTTGATCTGGAAAACATTTTCAACCACGGATGGACACGGATAAACACGGATTTTGAAACAAATTTTCTGAAAGTGTCGCGCGAAGAACGCGAAGGCGGCGAAGGAAAAAAATCACGAACTTCGTGTCCTTCACGCGAAATCTTTTTATCCGTGGCCATCTGTGTTTCATCTGTAAAAATCTGTGGCTAAAAAATTCCGTCTTTCTCTGCGGCGCGAATTCGTGTTTTATTTTCTGACTCTATGAGCAAAACTGCACTCCTGTTTGCCGGCCAAGGCGCGCAAGTCGTCGGCATGGGCAAAGATTTATTTGAAAAATTTCCCTCCGCTAAAAATTGGTTTGATCGCGCCAATGCCGCGCTCGGCTACGACCTCGCCAAAATCTGTTTTGAAGGGCCGGAAACCGATCTGACCAAAACTGAAAACGCGCAGCCGGGAATTTTTCTGGTGAGCTGGGTCGCGTTTCAATTGCTCAAGGAACAGGTGCCGAATCTGAAATTCGATGCCACCGCCGGTTTGTCGCTCGGCGAATTCACGGCGTTGACGGCGGCGGGCGCGCTGAGTTTTGAAGATGGATTGCGCGTCGTCCGCAAGCGCGGAAAATTCATGCAGGAAGCGTGTGACGTGACCAAAGGCGGCATGGCCGCGATCATCGGTCTCGACGAAACGCCGACGCGCGAAGTTTGTGCGGAAGCCGGCGTCGTGTTGGCGAATCTGAATTGTCCCGGCCAGCTCGTGATTTCCGGCGAAGCGGAAAAAATTGCGAAGGCGTGCGAACTCGCCAAAGCGAAAGGTGCGAAACGCGCATTGCCGTTGACGGTCGCGGGCGCGTATCACTCGCCGCTGATGGCCAGCGCGCAGCCGAAGTTGCAGGCGGAACTGGCGAAAGTGAATCTGGTCGCGCCGAGCGTGCCGGTGATTTCCAATGTCACTGCGCAGGCGCACGGCGGCGCGTCGGAAATTTCCGCGAAGCTGGTCGAACAAGTTTGCGCGTCGGTGCGCTGGGAAGAATCCATGCGCGCCTTGCTGGCGCAAGGTTTTACGCGTTTCATCGAACTTGGCCCCGGCACGGCCTTGAGCGGTTTCATGAAACGCATTGATAAAACGGCGACGATGCTGAACGTCGCAGACGCGGCGAGTTTGGATGCGACGGTGAAAGCGCTTTCTGTTTAGCCACAGATTTTCACAATACTATTGGGTAAATGGGCAAAGTTATGAAACGCAAAATTCAAATTGCAGCATTTACGATTATTGTCCTCTTATGTTTTGGAATTTTCTTATCGCGTCACATATTGTTGAGTCATTTATTTATGTTGTTCGACGACGAGCGGACGCCATCCCTTTCGGTCCAGCAAATACAGGCGTTGGCACAGAAATCTGGCGGTAACGAAGTTCTTCAACAAGAAGCCACAAAAGCCATGCTGAATTATAGTAATGGTGATACTACCCCTGATATTAACATCACAAACTGTCCGGCAATAATCAAAATGGCCTCTCTCATGGAAGGAGAGGTCGTTGATGTAGAGCCAGCTGGCACGTCTGGCATTGGCATTCCAGCTCACATTCTTATGCGCCGAGGTTCTCATTTCGATTACCAGTTTATCTATATCTTTGGCGTTGGGATGACACCCGCGACGGGCAGCTCCAAACTGAAGTTTATCAGCGATGGTATCTATTTGCGAAATACTGCTCCGTAGGTTGAACCTGCGGACGAACGGCACGCAGGATGCGGATTTTATCTTATGTCGTATACCGCTTGCCTTTCATTGTCTGATTCTTTCTTGTGTCCAAGACTAACACATAACCTGGCCCGAAAAGTGAAGTCACGTCAAAATTTGTTCCTTTTAATCTGTGTTCAATCTGTGTTTCATCTGTGACTGAAAAATAATTTATGAGCCAACTTGCCAATCAAATTGCCGTTGTCACGGGAGCGGGTCGCGGGATCGGGCGCGCCATTGCTTTGAAATTCGCCGGCGAAGGCGCGGATGTCGTCGTCGTTTCGCGCACGCAGGAAAACTCGGAAAAAGTCGCGGCGGAAATCCGCGCGCTCGGCCGCAAGGCATGGGCGTTCGCGGTGGATGTTTCGGACGGCAACGCGGTGACGGCGGCGGCGGACAAAATCATCGCCGACGCGGGCAAGGTGGACATTCTCGTGAACAACGCGGGCGTGACGCGCGACGGTTTGTTGATGCGCATGAGCGATGCGGATTGGGACACGGTTTTGAACACGAATCTGAAAGGCGCGTTTCATTTCACGCGGGCGTTTTTCCGCACATTTGCGAAACAGCGCGCGGGCCGCATTTTGAATATTTCGTCGGTGATCGGTTTGATCGGCAATCCGGGGCAATCGAATTACGCGGCGAGCAAGGCGGGTTTGATCGGGTTCACGCAATCCATCGCGCGCGAATTGGGCGGGCGCGGCGTGACGGTGAACGCGATCGCGCCGGGTTTCATTGAGACGGACATGACGGTGGATTTGAATGCAGAATTGAAGGCGAATATTCTGAAGCAGATTCCGCTGGGCAAATTCGGTCAGGCGGAAGACATCGCGAACGCGGCATTGTTTTTGGCGAGCGCGTCGGCGCGTTATGTGACGGGCCAGGTTTTGACAGTGGATGGCGGCATGGTGATGTGATTTCCAATCATTCTCGTCGTCATCGTTATCCTCATGGGTCAAATTTTTCGAGGACGAGGATGAGCATGAGGACGAGAATGAAATTTATTTCGAGCAATTTGCTTGGATTCAAAGCTTGACGCTGATGGCGTTTTTAAGTTAGAAAAGCAGGATAATTATGGCAGACAAACCAATTGACCAACGTGTAAAAGACATCATCGTCGAACAGCTCGGCGTTAAACCGGACCAAGTCACGCCGGAAGCCAAGTTTATCGAGGATTTAGGCGCGGATTCGCTCGACACCGTCGAGCTGGTCATGGCGCTGGAAGAAGAATTCGGCGTCGAAGTGCCCGATGAACAGGCCGAAAAACTCCAAAGCGTGGGCGATGTGATCAAATACATCGAAGAATCGCAAAAGTAATTTGAACTTGAACCCCGGGGCAGTTTTGGCTGGACACAGCCCGAACTGCCCCGTTTGATTTCAAGCCTCAATCTGGCAACTTGGCATTTCATTTATGGCAAACAATTATTCTGACCGCCGCGTAGTCGTCACCGGCCTGGGCGTCGTCACGCCTGTCGGCAACGATCTGGACACGTTCTGGAAAAATCTCATTGCCGGTCAATGTGGCGTGGACAAGATCACCTCGTTCGACGCGTCGCCATTTGAAACGCAAGTCGCCGCCGAGGTGAAAAATTTTGATCCGCTGCCCGCGTTTCCTTCACCGAAAGAAATTCGCCGCACCGATCGCTATTCACAATTCGGCGTTTATGCCGCGTGGTCGGCGTTGAAAGATTCCGGCTTGGATCTGGCGAAAGAAAATTGCGACGAGATCGGCGTCTTCCTCGGTTCCGGCATCGGCGGTTTGGCGACGACCGCCGAGCAGCACAAAATTTTGCTCGATCGCGGCCCGCGAAAATTGTCGCCGTTCATGATCCCGATGTTGATCTCGAATATGGCGTCCGGCCTAGTCTCGATGTATTTCAATTTGCGCGGCCCGAATTTCGCGACTTGCTCCGCGTGCGCGACGGCGAATCACGCCATCGGCGAAGCTTGGCGCACGATCAAGATGGGCGATGCGCAAGTGATGTTCGCCGGCGGCGCGGAAGCCACCGTCATTCCCGTCGGCATCGGCGGCTTTTGTGCCATGCGCGCCATGAGCACGCGTAACGACGACCCGAAACACGCGTCGCGTCCGTTCGACAAAGAACGCGATGGTTTCGTCATGGGCGAAGGCGCGGGCATTCTCGTTTTGGAAGATTTGGAACACGCCAAAAAACGCGGCGCGCGAATTTATTGTGAGATCGTCGGTTACGGCAACACCGCTGACGCGTATCATCTCACGTCACCGTCGCCCGGCGGCGAAGGCGCGAGCCGCAGCATGAAAATGGCCTTGCGCGGCGCGGGCTTGAACCCGACCGATATTTCCTACATCAATGCCCACGGCACATCCACGCCCGTCGGCGACATCGCGGAAACTCAGGCCATCAAAGCCGTTTTCGGCGACCACGCAAAAAAAATTGCCGTCAGTTCCACCAAAGGCGCGACCGGCCACATGCTCGGCGCCGCTGGTGCGGTGGAAACCGCCGTGTGCGTTCTCGCCATCCAAAACAGCATCGTGCCGCCGACCATCAACCAGTTCGTTTCCGATCCCGAATGTGATCTGGATTACGTCCCGAACATCGCACGCGAAATGAAAGTGGACGCCATCATCAACAACTCCTTCGGCTTCGGCGGCCACAACGCGACGATCGCGGCAAAAAAATTTAATGGATGAAAAATGAATGAAGTGCCGCCAACAAATTCCGGCGCTTCAAATTGGAAATATTTTTCATTTGCAGTCGTTCTGATAATTGCTGGAGCAACAGCGGTTGTTTTTTTATTTTCAACGATTGTAGGCTTCAACTTTTGGCACAGAACTCCACCGATCTATTTGGTTCAAGCAGACGAGGGTTTTAAGAAAGCAAAAACAACAATTAACCCTGAAAAACTGCGCGCTTGGGCTATCGGCGAAATGGCCAAACAAAAACCTCCAACGAATGGCTATTTAGGCAAGGATATACCTAATTCAGAAATTCCTGATTACATTCAAAATCTATATGCAGACGCACCGGAAAATGCGGCAATTCATTATAATGGCGACCAGTCGTTTGTTTATATCATGTGGGGCGGCGGTTTTTTCCATTATGGGTTTGAAGTTGGTGAAACAAATTTTTTATTGCCGTTCAATTCTGATAATTCTGAATATCCCTACGACTTTGAATGGAAATCTGGAATTTATTACACGCGCGAAGCTAGTTGGAAATTACAATGAACTTTCTCTCGCTCATCGAAAATAAGCGCGAAGGAAAAATTCTCGCGCCGGAACAGATTCAAGAATTCATCCGCGAATTCACCGCCGGAAAAATTCCCGATTACCAGATGGCCGCGCTGCTCATGGCCATTTATTTTCGCGGCCTGAACACCGCCGAAACCACCGCGCTCACCCTCGCCATGCGCGATTCCGGCGACGTGCTGAAATTTCCCAAAGACAAACGCCCGCTCGTGGACAAACATTCCACCGGCGGCATCGGCGACAAAGTTTCGCTCCCGCTCGCGCCGTTGCTCGCGTGCCTCGGTTTTCGCGTGCCGATGATTTCCGGACGCGGCCTTGGCATCACCGGCGGCACGCTCGACAAGCTGGATTCGATTCCCGGTTTCAAAACGCTTTTGCCCGCGCAAAAAATTATCGCGCAAGTCCAGAAAGTTGGCTGCGTCATCTGCGGCCAGACCGACAAAATGGTCCCCGCCGATAAAAAAATTTACGCGCTCCGCGATGCCAGCGGAACTGTGCCGAGCATCCAACTCATTACTGCTTCAATCCTTTCCAAAAAACTTGCCGAGAGTTTGGACGCGCTAATTCTTGACGTGAAATTTGGCTGCGCCGCATTCATGCAAACGAAATCCGACGCGCGCGAACTCGCGAAAACGATGGTCGCGCTCGGCAACAAATGCGGCACGAACACGCGCGCAATTTTGACGGACATGAACGCGCCACTCGGCCGTGCCGCCGGCAACTGGCTGGAAGTCAAAGAAAGCGTCGAATGCCTTGAAAATAAAGGCCCCAATGATTTGCACGAACTCGTCATTGATTCCGCCGCACATTTGCTGGTTCAAACCAAAAAATCCAAATCGCTCGCCGCCGCGCGTAAGGTGGCGGAAGATTGTTTGAACTCCGGCGCACCGCGCAAAAAATGGGACGAAATGCTCATCGCGCAAGGCGCGGACTTGAAAGCATTTAACCAAAAACTGGCGCGCGATTTTACCGCGCCGTTTGTTTTGGAATTGAAAGCGGAAAAATCCTGTTACGTTTCCAAATGCGACGCGCGCATCATCGGCGAAGTCATTCGCGACATCGGCGGCGGGCGTTTGACGAAAGAATCGCAAATCAATTTTGACGTCGGCGTGGATAAAATTGCCAAGCCCGGCGAACGCGTGGAAAAATCAGAAACACTCTGCCGCGTTCACGCAACCGATTCGACCCAAGCCAAAACCGCAATTGCCAGATTGAAAACTGCGTTTGAAATTTCGGCACGGAAAATTTCCACTTCGCCGCTCATCCACGAAATCATCGGCTGAAATTTTGGACAGAATTCCAGAATGGACAAAATTTAATTCTGAAAAATTCTGTCATTCTGTCTCAACCGATCTGTTCCCAGATTTTTATTTCCGGCATGCCGACGCAGAGATCATCCATGCGCGGCAACAAAACTTGGATGTGATCGTTTTTCAGGTGCGCATCGAGATGCGCTTTGCTCGTCCAATTTTCGTGGAACAAAAACTTTCGCAGTTCATCCGGCGACTGGTGCAGGTCGTAATTCACGCAGCCGGCTTCTTTGCGTGTTGGCGCGACCAAGCTCAACAGCGCTTTCTTCAATTCGGTTTCCTTGCCCGGTTTGGCTTCAAACGTGGCGACGACGGTGACATTCTTTGCGCTCATAATTTTAATTTAACGATTCTAAAATTTTTTCGGCGGCTGCGCGCGGATTTTCCGCTGCGTAAATCGGACGGCCGATGACGAGCCAGTTTGCGCCGGCTTGAATCGCTTCTTTCGGCGTGAGTGTGCGTTTTTGATCGTCGGCTTTTTCCGCGCCGGTGCGGATGCCGGGCGTGACCAATTGCATCGCGGGCGGAATCGTTTGCCGCAATTTGACGACTTCCTGCGGCGAACAAACCAGTCCGCGCAAACCAGCTTTCATCGCGACAGTCGCGAGGCGGCGGACTTGATATTCAACATTCACATCGAAACCGATTTCGCGCAACGCGGCGGTGTCGAGGCTCGTCAGCACAGTCACGCCGAGCACTAGCGGCGGAATTCTCCCAAGTTTCCACGCGGCATCTTCGGCGGCTTTTTCCGCAGCCTTGAGCATCTCAAAACCGCCGCTGGTGTGGACGGTGAGCATCTGCACGTCGAGTTGCACGGCGGCGGTCACGGCCTTAGCGACCGTGTTCGGGATGTCGTGAAATTTCAGGTCGAGAAAAACGCTCGCGCCGGTCGCGCGAATGCGTTTCACGATGTCGGGTCCGGCGGTGACAAATAATTCCTTGCCGATCTTGAAAGCGCCGACGGCGGGCGCGATCTGTTCGGCCAGTTGCAACGCCTGTTCCACCGAAGGCACATCGAGCGCGGCGATGATTGGATTTCGCATGGATTTATTTTAGCCACAGATGAAACACAGATGAAACACAGATTTTCGGAACTTGAAACTGAAAACTGAAAACGGGAAGCTGTTGGGATGAAGATTGCCCGTTACACCGACAAAGATTTTTCCGCCAAATTGCGCGAACTTTCCGCTGATGGCAGTTTGTTTGATGCGGAAATCGAGCAGCGCACCAAAGCGATTTTGCACGATGTGTTTGTGCGCGGCGACGATGCGGTTCTAGAATTCACGGAAAGATTTGACGGCGCAAAGCTTTCTGCGGAACAACTCGCCGTGACGCAGGCGGAATTATTGTCGGCTTCGATCAAGGCAGATGATTTCTTGCGCGCCGCTGTTGCCGAAGCTGAAAAGAACGTCGCATTCTTTGCCAAAAAATCGTTGCGGAAAAATTGGCAGTCGAAAAATTCTCACGGCGCGAGCGTCGGTGAAAAATTTGATCCGTTCACGCGCGTCGGCATTTACATTCCCGGCGGCACCGCGCCGCTCGTCTCGACCGCGCTGATGACTATCACGCTCGCCAAAGTCGCAGGTTGCAAAGAGATCGTCGTGACGACGCCGTGTGGCAAAGATGGCTCGATCAATCCGGCGATTTTGTTTGCCGCGCGCGCGGCGGGCGCGACGGAGATTTATCGTGTCGGCGGCGCGCAGGCGATTGCCGCACTCGCTTATGGCACAAAAACCATTAAGCGCGTGCAGAAAATTTTCGGTCCTGGCAACGCCTACGTCAGCATGGCCAAGCGTTTGCTCGTGGGGCGCGTGGCGATTGACCTGCTTGCCGGCCCGAGCGACGTTTTGATCCTTGCCGACGAAACCGCGAATCCAAAATTTGCCGCCGCCGATCTGCTCGCGCAGGCCGAACACGGTTCCGGCCACGAACGCACCTGGCTCGTGACGACGTCGCCGAAAATTTTGAAAACGGTCGAAAGTGAAATCGCCAGACAATTGCCAAAACTCGCGCGCAAAGAATTCATTTCGCGCGCGCTGCAAAACAACGGCTGGCTGATTTTGGTGAAATCGCTCGCCGACGGAATTGCGCTGACGAACCAGCTCGCGCCGGAACATTGCGAAATCGTCACGCGCAACGCGCGCCAAGTTTCCGACCAGATCGTGACGGCGGGCGCGATTTTTCTCGGCGCGTTTTCGCCGACTGTTTTGGGCGATTACGTCGCCGGCCCGAGCCACGTTTTGCCGACCGACGGCGCGGGCGCAAGTTTCGCCGGCCTGACCGTGGATCAATTCCAACGCCGCACGAGCGTGGTGGAATATACTTCTGCCTCGCTCAAAAAAGCGCTGAAGTCGGTGAAAAAATTCGCCGAGCTCGAAGGTTTGGACGCGCATGGAAAATCAGCAGAAACGAGAATCAAATGAAAAATGCAAACGTGTTTGTTGATGTTGATTTAACTTTAGTTGATGCAAACGGAAAACTTTTGACAGGCGCAAAAGAAAGTTTGGCGAAACTAAAAACCAAAGGATGCCATTTATTTTTGTGGTCTTCAGTTGGCGTTGATTACGCAAAAAAAATTGCAACGTTGCACGGTTTGACAGATTTATTTGAAGGTTACGCTTCAAAGCCTGACATCATTATTGATGATATGCCTCAAACGGCTGTTGCGCCTTTCGTTTTTAATGTTCAAGAGGAATCATCTTGGGCTGCAATGGCGGACAGAATTATTTCAAAGCATGTTGATTGAATAGCAATGAAAGTTTCAAAATTTATCCGTCCGCTCGTCCACGACTTGCACGCTTACGTTCCGGGCGAGCAGCCGAAGATCAAAGGGTTGATCAAGCTCAACACGAATGAAAATCCGTTTCCGCCGTCGCCGAAAGTTTTGGCGGCGGTGCGCAAAGCGACGGACGCGCGGCTGCGGCTGTATCCGAATCCGACGGCGCAAATCTTGCGCGAGAAATTGGCGAAGCTGCACGGCTGCCAGCCGGAAAATATCATCATCGGCAACGGCTCAGATGAAGTTTTGGCGCTGGCGGTCAAATGTTTTGTCGAGCCGAAATCAGGAGATGGAAGATGGAAGATGGAAGATGGGAAAAATTTGGCGAAAGCGACGGTGCAATATTTCACGCCGAGTTATTCGCTATATCCGGTTTTGGCGGATATTCATGGCGCAAGAAAAAATGTCGTGGCGTTGAATCCGGATTTTTCGCTGCCGAACGTTGCGGAATTGAAGCGCGGAAAAAAATGGGATTTCAATGCGGCGCTGACTTTGGTGACGACGCCGAATGCACCGAGCGGTCGCGGTTGCAAAACTTCTGAACTAGAAAAATTATGTCGCGCGCAAAAAGGCGTCGTCGTTTTGGACGAGGCTTATGTTGATTTCGCGGATGAAAATGCGATGAAACTGGCGTTGAAATTTCCACACGTTTTGGTTGCGCGGACTTTTTCCAAGGCGTATTCGCTGTGTTTTCAACGCGTCGGCTATTTTGTCGGCAATGCGGAACTCATCGCGGCGCTGGATAAAATCCGTGACAGTTACAACGTGAACGGCCTCGGCCAGATTGCCGCCGAAGCGACATTGGACGATCTGAAATATTATCGCGCCAATTTCAAAAAAATCATCGCGACGCGCGAATGGCTTTCACACGAATTAACGAAACTTGATTTTCAAGTATTGCCAAGCCAGACGAATTTCATTCTCGCGCAACCGCCATTGTTACCCGCAAAAGATTGGTTGCAGAAATTGCGCGACCAAAAAATTCTCGTCCGCTGGTTCAGCGCGCCGGAGATAAATCAGTTTTTGCGCATCACCATCGGCACGCAAAAAGAAGCGGAAGCGTTGGTCAAAGCAGTTCGCCGGATTTTGTAAGCTTCGGATTCCAAACCCAGCGTTGCCGTCGCCTGACGCTTCGCTCGGCGATGGCGGACAGCGCAGCGCGCTGTCCCTACCATTATTTGTGAACCACCCGATCTTGATTTCGGGCTTTTCTGTCTTTTAGGCACGAATTGTGCTAAAAATCACGCGTGTATTTGGAATTTTACAGCTTGAAACAGATGCCATTCGACATCACGCCGAACCCACGTTTTCTTTTCCACAGCACCAAACATCGCGAGGCGTTCAATCATCTGCTTTATGGCATCCGCGAGCGCAAAGGTTTTGTCCAGCTCACGGGTGAGATCGGCGCGGGCAAAACAACGTTGTGTCGCGCGTTGCTGGAACAGTTGGATGCGAAATTTTCCACGGCATTGATCTTGAATCCGGTTTTGAGCGGTGATGAATTGATGAAAGCCATCGCGACCGAATATGGCCTCGATGTGAAAGGCAAAGATCGCTTGGAAACGATCGCGGCGATCAGCGATTTTTTGTTGAAGCAAACGTTGGCGGGCAAGGAGACGGTTCTGATCATTGATGAAGCGCAGAATTTGACGGAAGATTTGCTGGAACAAGTGCGGTTGATTTCCAACATTGAAACGGACGACCGGAAATTATTGCAGATCGTTTTGATGGGGCAGCCGGAATTGCGGGAACGCTTGAACAGTCCGCGTTTGAAACAACTGCGCCAACGCATCACGGTGCGGTATCATTTGCAGGCGTTGACGCGGGCGGAAGTCGGCGAGTATATTCGGCATCGGCTGGCTTTGGCTGGATCCGGCGGTTTGCCGACATTTACTGGCCCGGCGGTCTGGCGCATTTTCCGTTACAGTCAAGGTGTGCCGCGGTTGGTGAACGCAGTTTGCGACAAGGCGTTGCTGGCCGGTTTTGTCGAACGCAGCAATCAGATCAATTATTGGATGGCCGGAAGAGCCATCCGCGAACTCGAAGGCGACATCCATACATGAGCGAAATCAACGATGCCTTGAAACGCGCGCGGCAAACGCCATCGTCCCCCGCGCTGATTCCGCTCCCATCGCGCGAACCGCCGCCGGACAAGCCCAATGTTTTTTTTGGTTGGATCATTCCCGTTTTCATCATCATCCTGATTTTCGCCGCGATTTTTTTCATCGGTTGGGGATCAGCCCATCACACCATCCATAAAGCCATCGCAAAACAGGAAGCCATCTTGTCCACGCAAACCGTCGCCGACATCGTGCCGGTTTTCCAACCGCCCGCGCCGCTGCCGCCGCCGCCGGTTGCCGCGGTAATTTTGCCGAAGTTGCAGGGAATTTTTTATTCACCCACCGCGCCGACGGCAATCCTTGACGGAAAAACCATCAGCCCGGGCGACAAATTTCGCCAGTATCGCGTGAAGGGAATCTCCAAATACGCCGTGACGCTCACCGACACGAACGGCCAGGAAATAAAAATCAGCATGGGCAATTGAACAATGTTGCTGCGGAAATATTTTTTAAATTCGCCAACGGCGGCGCGCGTGGCGCCGTTTGTCATTTTCGTTTTGCTGACGGCGTTGCAAGGCCGGTTCGGAGCGGCTTCCGCGTTTTGGTTTTATTTCGCCAAAACGCTCGTCGGACTTTGGCTGATTTTTGAGATGCGCCCGTTCGTCGCCGAAATGCGCTGGGCGTTCAGTTGGGAAGCGGTCGCGGTCGGTATTGCGGTGTTCGCCGTTTGGGTTGGCATTTCCGGCGAATGGACGACGCAAAATTCGCTGTGGATAAAATTGGGGATTTCGCATCCGCCCGGAAAACCGGCGTTCATCTGGAATCCGAACGAACAATTCGGCGCTGGCTCCGCGCTTGCGTGGTTTTTTATCGTTGTCAGAATTCTTGGCTCAACCTTCATCGTGCCGCCGCTGGAAGAAACTTTTTATCGTTCGTTTTTGTATCGCTATGTGGCGAGCCAGAATTTTTTATCCGTGCCGCTGAATAAATTTTTGCCCGTTCCGTTTTTGGCGACGGCGGCGGTTTTTGGTTTTTCCCACAACGAATGGCTGGCGGGAATTTTCTGCGGCGCAGCGTTTCAATGGCTCGTGCTCCGCAAAAACTGCGTGGGCGACGCGATGACGGCGCACGCGATCACGAATTTGCTGCTCGGCATTTGGGTCGTCTGGAAACCGGCGTGGAATTTTTGGTAAGTCACTTCACCACGACATCCAAACCGCGACGCTGAAGCGTGCTGCCTTCCTGTTGCGCAAGATTGGAAAGCGCTTCTTCGTAATCGGCGAGCGCGCGGATTTCCTGCGAGCGCGCGGCGGTGAGATTGTTTTGATATTGCAACACTTCAAACGTCGTGGCCTTCCCGACGGCGTAGGTTTTTTGTTCGGCGTCCAGGGCGGCTTCGGCGTAAATGCGCGCTTCCTTCGTGGCTTCCACGCTTTCCCAGGCGGATTGCGCCTGTTTCACCGCGTTGTCAATCTCCACCAAAATATTTTGCTCCAGCTGCTTAAGTTCCAGCAAATACTGCGCCTTGGTGACCTTGTCGGATTTTAAAGTGTTCCGCGCCTTGATGTCGCCCACTGGAACAGACAGTTGCGCACCATAACTATAAAACGGCCGGTTCGCCTGGCCGAACTGATTATAGCTGCCTTGAAAATCATTGCCGGCACCGTTGTAGCCGTAGCTACCGATCAGATCGAGTTCGGGAAAAAGCTGGTTGCGGTCGAATTTCAACAGGATGCCTTGCTGCTCAAGGGTCAGTTGCTGCTGCAATAAATCAGGGCGCAATGTCAGGCCTTTGCCCCAACTGTCTTGCAGGTCGAACAACTGTTTGTCGGCTTCGAGCGATTCCGACGGCGTGAGGTCCGTGTCGTGCCAGAGCTTGTAATTGTCCGTGATGAGATTCTTCAACGTGTTCTGGTCGGTCGCCAGAGTGAATTCCGCCTTGATGACATTTGCCTTGTTCTGCGCGAGCTGCGATTCGTCCTGCTCCACGCTCAACTGCGCCAGCGTGCCGATCTGCATCCGCTGCTTGTCCTGATCCAACTGCGTCTGCGACAGCGTCTGCGCTTCCCGTTGCACCTGCAGATTTTCACGCGCGTAAATCAATTCATAATAGGCATTTTCAATCGCCGCGACCGTCTTGATCAATTGCCCGCGCAATCCCTGCTCGGAAGATTTCAGATTATTTTTCGCCGCCGTGATGTTCAAGCGCGTGCTATCAATCCAAAGATTTTTCAGCAACGGCTGCGTCAAATCCACGCCCACCTGCCCGCTCGAACCGTTAAAATTATTATCCGACGTGACCGGGATGCTTGAGCCGGCGCTTTTGCCGATCTTGCCGAAAAGATCATACGTCATGCCCCACGGCGTTCCGCCGCCGATGTCCGAAGAGTAATTGTCCTGATCGTAAACGTTGATTGAATTAAAAGGCGGATCATCCACCTGTCCGCTTTTGTTGTAGGAATGCGAACCAGAAATGCTGAACGACGGATCGTAGCCGGCATAGGCTGCGTAAAGTTCGTAAAGCGAAACCTGCGGATCGTAACGCTTCACCTGCACGTCGAAGTTGTGCTTCAACGCCTCGGTGATGCAATCTTGCAATGACAGCGTCGCGGCCGGCGGCACATTCGTTTGCGCGCGGACCGACGCCAGCGCGGCGGCGAAAACAAAAACGGCGGTGAATTTTTTCATGGCAAACCAAACCAGACGTCCCGCGTGGCCGACAGGTAACTCACTTCACCACGGCGATTTCCGTGACGGCGGCATTTTTTTCCAGCAATTCCAAAACTTTTTCGTGCAACACCTGTTCGTATAATTCGTTTACGCCGTTGCGCTGCTGCAAATCCTTGACGAACTGGTCAATCGGAACCTGGTTCATCATCGCCAGCGATTGCGCGCGGCGCATCGCATCTTCCTGCGAAACCTGGATTTTTTCCTGCTCGGCGATTTTTTGCACGATGAACGCCAGGCGCACGCGTTCCTTCGCGTTGCCCGCCGCCGCCGCGTAAATTTCGTCTTTTTGTTTTTCGATCAAGTCGCGCTGCACACCGCGCTGCGTGCTTTGGCGAACAAGATTGTAAACGACATTGCGCGTTTCCGCCGCGACCGCCGATTCCGGCAATTCAAAATTTACTTTTTCCAACAATGCTTGTGTAACTTGTTGGCTGATTGAGCGAGACCGAGATAGTTTCAACTCGTTTTCCAAATCAACCCGGACACCGGCTTGCAATTTTTCCAGATTTTCCGCGCCATATTTTTTTGCAAGTTCGTCGTTCAATTCCGGCAGGATTTTTTCCTTCACTTCGACGACTTCGACTTCGTAAACGCCTTTTTTGCCGGACAATTCTTTCGCCACGAAATCGGCAGGAAAATCAACATTCACCGTGCGTTTGTCGCCCGCTTTCGCGCCGACCAATTGTTCGCTGAAACCGGCGATGAACGAACCGGGTTTGATCTCAACCCAAAAACCTTTTTGCTCCGTCAAACCTTTGGCCGTCGGCGCAAAAGTCGTCAACGGCTGGCCGTCGCTCGTGCCGGTGTAATTCACGACCGCGATGTCGCCGTCTTTCAATTCACGCGAAACCGTTTCGAATTTTGCGTGCTGGCCGCGCAACAGTTCGAGCGCTTTGGCCACGTCCTCGTCCGCGACGGATTTCGTTTCCACTTTTGCGGGCAAACCTTTGTATTCCGGCAATTGAAATTCCGGCGC
>JAMFSG010000172.1 GCA_026225155.1 Verrucomicrobiota bacterium | reverse complement strand
TTTCGGCCTACGCGCGGCAATTTCTCGATCAATTGCAAAAGCCGGACGTGGATTTTATCGAAGGACTGTCGCCGGCGATCGCGATCGAGCAACGCAGTTCAGGCAGCAACGCGCGTTCGATCATCGCGACGACGACGGAGGTTTACGATCACTTGCGCTTGCTTTATGCGCACATCGGCCAGGCACATTGCCCGGAAACCGGCGTGCCGATTTCCACGCAAAGCACGAGCGACATCGTGGATAAAATTCTCGAGTTGCCGCCGAAAACCAAAGTCATGTTGCTCGCGCCGGTCGTGCGCCGGCAGAAAGGCGAATTCCGCGACGTGTTCGAACGTCTTGCGCGCGAAGGTTTTGTTCGCGCGCGCGTGGACGGACAGATCATCGAGCTCGGCGAAAATGTCGCGCGCGTCAAACTCGACAAAAAGAAATTTCACAACATCGAAGCCGTCGTTGACCGTTTGGTGATTGACGAAAAAATCCGCGTGCGCTTGGGCGATTCCGTCCAGACGGCGCTGACTTTGGGCGAAGGCGTCATTTTTACGCTGCACCAATTTTCCGAAGAGTCCAAAGTCCAAAGTCCAAAGTCCAAAGTTGGCGACGCAACGGCCAATCCGAAATCCGAAATCCGAAATCCGAAATCTGACGAGTGGATCGAGACGTTGCACTCGAACAAAATGTGTTCGCCGGCGACGGGCAAAAGTTACGATCCGCCGACGCCGAAACATTTTTCGTTCAATGCGCCCGCCGGGGCGTGTCCGCGCTGTCACGGACTTGGCCAAAAAATGGTTTTCGACGAAACGTTTGTCGTGCCGAATCCCGACGAGCCGCTCGAAAGCGCGATCCAACCATGGCGTCGCGCGGGCAAGCGGATGAATATTTATTACAAGGCGATGTTGCGCAGCATCGCGGCGCATTTTGAAGTGAGCCTCGAAACGCCGTGGAACGCTTTGCCCGACAATTTTAAAAACGTTCTGCTCAACGGTTCGGGCGAGGACAACGTGGAATTCAAATTCTGGCGCGCGGGAAAGGTCAGCACGATTGACCGTCCATTTGAAGGCGTGCTACCGAATCTCGAACGCCTCGCAACTGAAAGCGAAAGCGAATTCATCCGCACGCGGCTCAAGCAATACATGAGCCCGCAATTGTGCGATGTCTGCGGCGGTAAACGGTTGAAGCCGGAGATTCTCGCGGTGACTTTGGGCGGCGACGAATTTTCTACGCAGTTCAAAAATAAAAAAGCGAAGATAAAAATTCCCGGACTTTCGATCATGGACGTCTGCGGTTTGTCGGTGGAAAAAGCGGATGACTTTTTTGCCGCGCTCAAGCTCACGGAATTTCAGCAAAAAATCGCGGCGGAAGTCGTGAAAGAAATCCGCGCGCGCTTGGGATTTCTGAAAAACGTCGGCCTCGGTTATCTCACGCTCGATCGCGAAAGCGGCACGTTGTCCGGCGGCGAAGCGCAACGCATCCGGCTCGCGACGCAGATCGGCGCGGCGCTCGTCGGCGTGCTTTACGTTTTGGATGAACCGAGCATCGGCTTGCATCAACGGGACAACGATCGCTTGCTTGCGACGTTGAAAGGCTTGCGCGATTTGGGCAACACGGTTTTGGTTGTCGAACATGACGCGGACACGATTCGCGCCGCCGATTATATTTTGGATCTTGGTCCCGGCGCGGGCGTTCACGGCGGTGAATTGGTCGCGGCCGGAACGTTGCCGGAAATTTTGGCGAACAAAAAATCTTTGACCGGCCAATATTTGACGGGCGAATTGAACATCGCCGTTCCGAAAAAACGCAATGTGCCATCCGAAGAAAAAGGCTGGCTTGAAATTCTTGGCGCGCAGGAAAATAATTTGCAGAACATTGATGTGCGGATTCCGCTCGGCACGTTCACCTGCGTCACTGGCGTCAGCGGTTCGGGAAAATCTACCTTTGTCGATGACATTT
This sequence comes from Verrucomicrobiota bacterium, assembly GCA_026225155.1. Classification (GTDB taxonomy): domain Bacteria; phylum Verrucomicrobiota; class Verrucomicrobiia; order Limisphaerales; family UBA11358; genus UBA11358. Next base: position 1,116 of record JAMFSG010000172.1, on the reverse strand, counting down.
TGCGCCGCGCACTGTTCCGCAAATTCTATGGCTCGAAAGAACGGCCGGGTGAACACAAAGCTTTGCGCGGTTTTGAAAGCCTCGACAAAGTCATCGTGATTGACCAGTCGCCGATCGGCCGCACGCCGCGCAGCAATCCGGCGACTTACACCGGAATGTTCAATCACATCCGTGATCTGTTTGCGAAATTGCCCGCCGCAAAAGTGCGCGGTTACGAACCGGGGCGTTTCAGTTTCAACGTCAAAGGCGGTCGCTGCGAAAAATGCGAAGGCGACGGCGTTTTGAAAATCGAGATGAATTTTCTACCGGCGGTTTATGTGACGTGTGAGTCGTGCAACGGCAAGCGTTACAATCGCGAGACGCTGGAGATCGCTTACAAAGGCAAAAATATCGCGGACGTTTTGGACATGACGGTCGAGGAAGCCGTCACATTTTTCCGCGCCGTGCCGAAAATTTTTGATCCGCTACTGACGCTCGCGGAAGTCGGCCTCGGTTACATCCGGCTCGGCCAGCAGGCGACGACCTTGAGCGGCGGCGAAGCGCAACGCGTGAAATTGGCGACGGAACTTTCGCGCAAAGCCACCGGCAAAACGCTTTACATTTTAGACGAGCCGACGACCGGTTTGCATTTTCACGACGTGGCGAAATTGTTGGAAGTTTTGTTCCGCCTGCGCGACGCGGGCAATACGCTGGTCATCATCGAACACAATCTGGACGTGATCAAAACAGCGGATTGGATCATTGATCTCGGCCCTGAAGGCGGTTTGGGCGGCGGAAAAATTGTCGCCGAAGGTCCGCCCGAAAAAATTGTGCAAAATCCCGCGAGTCACACAGGAAAATATTTGAAGGATGTTTTGACGTAATTAAGATGGCTTTATTCAGTTTTGAGACACGATTTCTGTCAGCCAATAATTGAGTCTTGCGCAACATAGCCTTTCAAAGGCCGTTTGCACTGAAAATTCCCGCGTAATTTGAGGTTTCGGATTTTTGGGATCATCAGGCATTGAAATTGCTAAATTGCTCCCGTTGTAAATATGTATCTTCATTTATGAAACTGAAAACCTTTGGAATGATAATGGGCCTTGCATTTTTGAGCATGGCGGAAACCACCCTGGC
>JAMFSG010000171.1 GCA_026225155.1 Verrucomicrobiota bacterium | reverse complement strand
AATATCTTCCATCGTCACGATGCCCGCCGTGCCGCCGAATTCATCCAGCACAATCGCCAGCCCGCGCTGCTGTTTTTGCAACGCGCGAAAAAGTTGCAACAAGTTCATCGTCTCCGGCACGAATGAAGGAAATTCAATCGCGTCGGCCAGATCTGTCTTCGCATCGAACAACAACGCGCGTGTGTTCAAAACGCCGACGATGGTGTCCGGCGTTTCGTCATAAATCGGCAGGCGGCGATGCTGGAATTTTTTCGCGGCGGCGATCATTTCGTCCACGCTCGCCTCGTCGCTCACGCTCGCCATGCTCGCGCGCGGTCGCATCACGTCGCGCGCCGTGCGCTGGTCCAGGCTGATGATCTGCAAAATGATTTCCTTTTCCGAGGCCGCAAGCGTGCCCTGGCTGGACGCCATTTCGAGCAGCTCGTGATATTCCGCGTCGGTCAACGTCGTCGCGGACGAAGATTGTTGCGCCGCTTTTTTCAGGATCGCCGCGTTCGTCCATTGCGCGGCGCGATAAAACGGTTTGGAAATTTTTTCAAATCCGAACAGCAGCCACACGACGCGCAACGACCAGCGTTCCGGCTGCCGCACGGCGAGCGTTTTTGGAAACACTTCGCAGCCGAGCAAAATGAACGCCGCGAGCGCGAGCATCGTCAGCGCGAGCGCCCAATGCGCGTTGAAAACCATGCGCAGCGCGAGCGCGAGCATCGCCGCGTTGGCGAACGTGTTGCCGAGCGCAAGCATCGCCAGCAAATCGCGCGGACGCTCAAGCAGTTGCGCGACAATTTTGCCGCGATGCGGATGCTGCGTCGCCAACTGCCCGACCTGCCATTTGGTCAGCGAGAACAATGCCGTTTCCGCCAGCGCGAAAAAAAAGCTCGCGCCGGCAAAAATCAGAATCGCCACAACGGCTGGTTCCATGTGCCGAGTGTGCCGGAAATGACGAATGGTAAAAAGCGAAATGAAACTGCCGGAAAAGTCGCCAGGCAAAAATGGGATTCCGGAAAACCGTTCTTTAATCTGCGGTCATCCGGATGATTTCGCGCAATGGTGTTTGCGGTTTGAATTTCACCAGGCGTTCCAGTTTTTTCACCCGTGGTTTGCGGCGGCGCATGTCGTCGAAGCCCAGCGAATAAGCCTGATCGTAAGGGATCAATTCGATTTTCGATTTTGAGCCGAGCGTTTTCACGACGAGTTTGGCGAGTTCCAAAATGGAAACTTCTTCCGTGCCGCCGATGTTGAAAATCTCGCCGCGCGCCTTTTTGGAATTTTGCAAACGCACGAGCGATTCCACCACGTCGGTCACGAGGCAAAAACAACGCGACTGTTTGCCGTCGCCAAAAACGCGCAGCGGCTCGTTTTTTTTCGCCGCCGCGATGAAACGCGGCAGCACCATGCCGTAACGTCCGGTCTGGCGCGGGCCGACGGTATTGAAAAGTCGCGCGATGATGACCGACAGATTTTTTTCGCGCGCATACGCGAGCGCGAGAAATTCATCCGTGAGTTTCGCATTCGCATAACTCCAGCGCGATTGTCCGGGCGGCCCGATGAGCAAGTCATCGTCCTCGCTGAATTCCGCCTTTGCACTTTTTCCATAAACTTCCGAAGTGGAAGCGAACAAAAACGGCGTGGAATTTTTCGCGGCGGCTTTCAATAAAATTTGCGTTTCGTGAAAGCTGGATTCCAGAACGTGCAAGGCAGATTTGACGACAAGCTCCACACCGACGGTCGCGGCGAGGTGGAAAACAAATTCCGCATCCGCGACCAGCTTCGATAAATTTTTACATTCGGAAATTTTTGAGCGGATGATTTTCAATCGTGGTTTTTTTGCAAACGTGCGCAGATTTTCCAAACTGCCGGTTGAAAAATCATCAATGACAACAACGTTTTTCCCATCACCCAACAAACGTTCAACCAAGTGCGAACCGATGAAACCGGCGCCGCCGGTGACGATGATGTGTTTCGTTTTTTTCATTTCAACGCCCTGGCGATGGCTTCGGCGAGTTTTTGACGAAAATCCGGATTTTCGATTTCGGCCGCCTCCACCGGATTCGACAAATAGCCGCCTTCGATCAAAATGGCCGGACGTTTTTGTCCGCGCAGCACGCCGAGAAAACGCGCGCGGCGCACGCCGCGATCTTCCTCGCCGCTGGCGTTCAGGACGGCTTTGTGCAGGCGCACGGCGAACTGGATATTTTGCGCGTCGAAATTATTGTTCGGCAGATTTTCCGACCAGGGATCGGCGAAACCGCGCGTCAATGTCGAAGGCATTCCCGTCGGCGTGAGGCAATACGTTTCGAGGCCGTTCTGTTTTTTTTCCGGAGCAGCGGAATTGAAATGGAGGCTGATGAAACAATCGGCATGATGAAATTCCGCAATCGCGACGCGATTGGAAAGTGACACGTCATAATCATTCGTGCGCGTGAGAAAAACCGTCCAGCCGTTCGTTTCGAGCAACGGCTTGAGCCGCGTGGCCCAGTCGAGCGTGAATTCTTTTTCAAAGCGTCCGTCCAAAACGCTGTGCGTGCCGGTGTTCGAGCCGCCGTGGCCGGGATCAATCACGATGACGCGATTCGTCCCGAACGCCAGCGGCGGCACGCACAAAAGCGGTTCAAAGGTTTTTTGCAGATCGAGTCCGTGGACAAAAACCTGGTCGTCGATCATCTGTGGTTCAAACCCGAGATGGATCTCAATTCCGTT
>JAMFSG010000170.1 GCA_026225155.1 Verrucomicrobiota bacterium | reverse complement strand
TCTCCGCTGACATCACGGCGGCGGGCGGCAAAGTCGAAACGGTTCAATTTCTCGGTAGCGCAAACGATGGCGGTGGCAGCGGCGGCGGTGCGCCTTCAGCTCCGCGCGTTTCGCGTCCAGCTGCATCCAGTGCACCAGCGGCTGAACCCGTCGAAGGCGACGGTCCGCCTGAAAGCGACGACGTTCCGTTTTGATTTAATAATTTTTTAACTATCAACTAATTTTCGTATGGCAAAAACTGAAGTCATTCTTACTCATAACATCGTCGGCCTCGGTGGCGAATCCGATCAGGTCAAAGTCGCCGCCGGCTACGCGCGCAACTATCTGTTCCCGCAAGGTTTCGCGATTCCCGTGACCGGCGCGAACAAACGCCGTCTTGAATCGCTCAAACAGCGCCGCGCCGAACGCGAAGCACACGAGTTCAACGCGATGAACGAGTTGAGCAAGAGCGTTTCCAAACTGATCTGCGTCGTCAAAGTCAAAACCGGCGACGACGGCAAATTGTTCGGCACAGTCACTGCTGGCATGATCGCCGACGAATTGAAGCATCAATTCGACATCGCGCTCGACAAAAAGAAAATCCATCTCGAAGCGCCGATCAAATCGTTGGGCGAACACGTGGTGGAATTGCGTTTGCACGCCGAAGTGAAAAGCACTCTGAAAGTGCGCGTCGAAAGCCTCACACCGCTAGCCGCGCCCGCGCCTGCGCCGGTTGAAGAAAAACCGCACACCGAAAAACGCGGCAAACGCGTTGAAGCGGAAAAAACCGAAGCCGCGCCGAAAGCCGAAAAACCGGTGAAAGCCGCGAAGGCCAAATAATTTCAGCCTGATATTTTCAAGAAGCCACGGAAAAATTTCCGTGGTTTTTTTATTTTTTTGGACTGCGGTGGCAGAGCGCAGCGACGACACCGCTTTCGGACGCCGTTTGATCATCAAAAATAAAATGACCGATTTCGCACAAAAAGCGGCGTGGCGCTTCGCTTTCCGCCGCAGTCCAAAAAATGAAAACGCGCGTTGTATTGTTACACAAAATTCTTTGACCGCCGCGCGCGGCTCTGTTTTCATCCTGCGGACTTTGGAGTTGTAACCCATGGAATTCATCACCTACGCCCTCGATCATTACGCGAATGCCTTGGTCGGCATCTGTTTGGCGGCGGTCATCGGGATGTATTTCCGCAACAACCCGATGCGGCACGGCTCATGGTTCATGCTGCGCCGCTTCATCAATTGGTTTCCGCTGGGCATGACTTACGCGTTCCTTTACATGGGACGCTACAATCTCAACGTCTCCAAAAACGCGCTCGGCAGCCTGATGACGAACCAGCAGTTCGGCACCATCTTCGCCATCGGCACGCTCGTCTATGGCTGTTCGTTTTTGGTCAATGGCCCGCTCGTGGACAAGATCGGCGGCAAACGCGGAATGCTCATCGCCGCCATCGGCGCATCCATCGCGAACATTCTGCTCGGCGTGCTGACATATCTGACGGTGATGGGAAAACTGAAGGTCAACATGGTCGTCGCGTATTCGACGTTGTATGCGATCAACATGTATTTTCAAAGCTACGGCGCGGTGTCCATCATCAAGGTGAAAGCCTATTGGTTTCACGTTCGCGAACGCGGCGTCTTCGGCGCGATTTTCGGCGCGCTCATTTCCATCGGCGTTTATTTCGCGTTCGACTGGGGACAAAAAATCATTGACCTCACCAAGGCGAACACGACCGGCGGCTGGTTCCATGACTTGCTCCAGAAAATGTTTGCGTCCGATGTCACCGTCGGCGGCAAACTGGTGGATGCGACTTGGGCGGTATTTTTCATTCCCTCGATCATCATGGTTTTCTGGATCGTGATTGACCTTTGGCTCATCAAAGATTTGCCCGAGGAAGCCGGCTTCCCGCACTTCGACACCGCCGACGCTTCATCCGGCCAGATGCATATTGAACTCTCCTCGCTCGACCTGTTAAAAAAAGTTTTCGCGAGCAAACTCATGCTGCTCATCGCGCTCATCGGCCTGACCTCCGGCATTTTCCGCAACGGCATCCAGAACTGGTATTTTATTTTCGCCGCCGAAGTGAAACAGCCCGGCGCGGAATTTTTCAAGGATCACTGGGGCTTGCTCCTCTGCATCTTCGGCATCTTCGGCGGATTTTTCGGCGGCTGGGTTTCCGACCATTTTTTCAAAAGCCGTCGCGCCCCGCCTGCCGCCATGCTGTCCGCGCTCGTCATCGGGCTGACGCTCTTGATGACGGCGTATTTATTTTCCGCACCATTGTTCCTCGGACTCTGCTGCGTGCTCGTCGTGATGGCGTCGGTCGGCCTGACTTCATTGATGGCGGGAACGGCGGCGACGGATTTTGGCGGACGCAAAGCCACGGCCACTTGCTCCGGCATCGTGGACGGTTGCACTTATCTCGGCAGTGCCATCCAATCTTTTTTCATCGGCCATCTCGTTCCCAGCGAAAAAGCCGGTGAAGCCGCGACTTTTCTCGGCATCACGCGCGATTGGCACTGGTGGCCGCTGTTCATGATTCCCTTCGCCATCATCGGCCTCGGCGTGGCAATCAAACTCTGGCACGACCTGCCGGAAGCGACGCGACGTTACAACAAAAGCATCGAGGAAAAAGACGCGCCAATTTTGCCGTGAGTTTTTCACCGGCTCGTTGTTCAACAGAACCCGCGTTTAATATCGTGGAAAAATCCGAGCGAAGAAAATTACCAAGATTGGAAATGCGATTAGTGAACAGGCGTTTCCAGCCAATGAAACCAACCAACATCTGACAAGTGAAGCGGTTGGCAGATTTTTTTTAGTCGGCACAAAACGGCAGACTAAGTAGATTAAAGTCCCTTCGAGAAACACGATCAAACCTTCTCCAAGCGCCACGCCGCTGGCTGGCCAAATATCTTTG
>JAMFSG010000169.1 GCA_026225155.1 Verrucomicrobiota bacterium | reverse complement strand
GGTGGCCAATACCAACGACTACGCTTCCTTGCAAAAGGATCCAGAGGATGAAAAAGATTTCGGCGGAACATTCCGCGACATGAATGTTTTTGTGGATGACGACGGCAAAGCGTATGCCTTTTATTCTTCGGAAGGAAACTGGACGATGTATGTTGTCCGGCTCAACGACGAATTCACCGGCCCGGAATTGCCCGCCGTGGAAAATAAGACCTGGTCGAAAACATTGGTGCGCCAGATGCGTGAAGGCCCGGCTCCGTTCAAATGGAACGGGAAATATTATCTGATCACTTCCGCCTGCACCGGCTGGGCGCCGAACGCGGCGGACTACGCGGTGGCGGATAATATTCTTGGCCCGTATCAATCACACGGCAATCCGTGTGTCGGTGAAAACACGGAAAAGACTTTTGATTCACAGAGCACATTCGTGTTGCCGACGCCGGGCAAGCCGGACAGTTTTATTTTCATGGCGGATCGCTGGAAGCCAAAGAACCTGTCTGATTCACGCTACATTTGGCTGCCCTTTCAGTTGAAGCCAGATGGCTCGTTCATACTGCCATGGCAGGAGCGTTGGAATATCTGAAAGTTTGCCAATGCCATTTTTTCAATGCCGATTGGCCAATATGATTCGGTTCAAAATTCATTTGGCATTCTTAACCGGATTGTTGATTTCGTTCAATATAAGTGCTCGCGAATCCGCGTTCCCCGATTCCGACTGGCGTTTCAAATAAGGCGATTTCAAAGATGCGAAACAACCGGCATTTGATGACCACGATTGGCAGGCAATTTCCATTCCCCATAATTGGGGCTGGGAATCCTTCGAGCCAAAAGCTGTGGGCAATGGCACCCAGAAAAGTGCAAAATCCGTGTCGCAATCCATTTTTTCGAGCCGGAATTTTTTTTGGACTCGCGCAGTTTTACAAATTTGGCATGAAAAGTATCACGACTTTGCGTCCGCAACGAGCCTTCACAGTAGCGATACGGTTCAAGCCACGCATTCAAGGCCGGGCAAATTTCAACGGCCCAGGGAACATTAATCTATCAATCGCGTCCAAGTAATTCGATATAGCACAATTGAGGCTGACATGTTTTCCTCTGGTTCTAAAGTAGTTGTTCAAGCGTTCGAATGCTGCGAAAGCGTCACGGGATTGGCGGGCATTAAGCGCCGTCGCCAGCGAAGTTCTCGGACAATCCATTCCGCAGCCGTCTTGGCGTCTGGATAGGAGGCAAAGGTCTGCATTCGCCTTTTGCCTGCCATGATGAGCTACGCGGTAATCCTCAAATCTACCAGCAGGTGCACAAATCTTAACCTTGCTAGTGTGGTGTCGTATGGTGACGGGAAATCTCACGCGCCGGTCGGCGGGTCGGGTTGTTTGTTGTGCAAATTTTGTGCAAACATCCAGAGAACCATCGCAATCATTGGAAAAATTGGTTGTCCGACATGGATTCGAACCATGAATAACGCCTCCAAAGGGCGCTGTGTTACCATTACACCATCGGACAAGCTCGGCTAAATTAGACTTTTTGCCGCGCCGGTGCAAAGCGAAAATCGCTTGGCATCAAGTTATCCAACGGCTGCGCGCGAAAGAAAGTTTGCCCGAACCGTGATTCGGCGGCATTATGTTCCGTTGAAATGAGCAGCATCGCCATCGACAATAGTTTTACTGCGCCGGAAAAAGTCACGGCTCCGGCCAATGATTTTTCCAAGCCGGTCGTTCGCCCGAAAAAGGGCGCGTTAAAACTTTTCAAGGAAGTTCTCAATCACGGCGGTCCGGGTTATCTGCAATTCGCCATCACGAACATCTGCAATGCCGATTGCGGTTTTTGCGGTTTCGCGCGTTCCAAATTTGATCCGAAGGCGCGCCACAGCGTGACGTTGGATGAAGCGAAACGCGTCATTGATGTCGCGGTGAAAAATCACATCGGCTATCTGCTCTTTGTCGGCGGCGAACCGATGGTGCATCGCGATCTGCGCGCGATGACGCGTTACGCGGCCGAGCGCGGCATCCATCCGATGATCTGCACAAACGGCGGTTTGTGGAACGAGCAAAACATGCGCGACCTCGCGAGCGACGGCATGACGAGCGTCATCATGTCCATTGACGCGCATGATGTCGCGAAGCACGAAAAAAATCGCGGCCTGCCGGACGTCTGCAAAAAAATTAAAAAGGCGAACGAATATTTTCAATCCGTCGGCATTCAAACTACCGCGAGCATTACGGCAAGCCGTTTGATTGAAGATTACGAAAAATTGCCCAACTTTCTCGAATCCGTTGGCTTCAAAAGCTGCACGTTCAGCTATCCGCTGACTTCACTCGCGAGCAGTTATTTGAGTTTCAGCGACAGCGGCTTGGTGAATTTCAACAAGGAAGAATTGATCCAGCTTTTTGAGAACATCAAAAAGATGAAGCACAACAGCGGTTATCCCGTTGTCAATCCGGCGGAATCGCTTGACGAAATGCAGCGGCATCTGCGCGGCGAAAAAGAGAAATTCGGCTGCCTCGGCGGACATAAATATTTTTACCTCGATTGGAATCTGGATTTGTATCGCTGTCACGCGTGGGAAACGCCGATGTGCAAAGTTTGGGATTGGGACGATTCCAAGCTCATCCGCGACGGCTGCACCAAGTGCATGATTGATTGTTACCGCGATCCGAGCGTGTTGCAATTCGTCGCCATCAGCGCGAGTGACGCCTACAACAATCTGAAAAAAGGCGATCTTGCCGGCGCGATGAAAAACGTTTTTGATTCGCGTAATCTGACTTCGCTCAAAGCCGTTTGGGACGATCGCAAATGGATCGGCGGAGTTTGAGCAAAAAACATTCTTGTCATCCGGCGATTCTCTGCTAGTTTAAACATCCTTTTTTATGAAAGCTGACATTCATCCGAAATATGCGGACGCGGAAATCCGTTGCGCCTGCGGCAACGTGATCAAGACGCGTTCCACCAAGTCCACCGTCATCATCGGCATCTGCAACGTGTGCCATCCGTTTTACACCGGCCAGCAGAAGTTCGTGGACACCGCCGGTCGCGTGGATAAATTCCAGCAACGCGCCGCCAAAACGGCCGCCGCGCAAGCCGCCGCCGCCGCGCCCAAGAAAAAGAAAGTTTAGTTTTTCAATCCAAGCCGCCCGCCGTTCCGAAAATCATCGGAGTGGCGGGCGGTTTGTTTTTGTTCGTGTCCATCTGTGGTTGAAAAATAAATGAACCTGTTGCCGCACATTGAAAAATTCCGCAAGCGTTTTGCCGAGGTCGAATCTTTGTTGAGCGATTCCAAAGTTTTCGACAATCCGCAAAAGGCGCAAGAATTGTCGCGCGAATATGCGCGGCTTAAGGAATTGGTGGCGACCGGCGAAAACTTTCTGAAAACCGTCGCACAACTTTCTGAAAATCGCGACTTGCTGAAAAGCGAACCGGTGGACTCTGAATTGGCGGTGATGGCGAAGGAAGAAATCTTGCGGCTCGAAGCCGAAGAAAAAAAACTCGCGCAACAGATTCAATTCGGCCTCGTGCCGCCGGCGCCGACGGATTCGCGCAACACGATCATCGAAATCCGCGCAGGCGCGGGCGGCTCGGAATCCGCGCTGTTCGCCGCCGATTTGTATCGCATGTATTGTCGCTACGCGGAAACACGCGGCTGGAAAGTCGAGCCGCTCGATTCCAATCCGTCTGACCTCGGCGGTTTCAAGGAAATCATTTTTGAAGTGACCGGCACGGACGTTTTCAAACGTCTCAAATACGAGAGCGGCGTGCATCGCGTCCAGCGCGTGCCCGCGACCGAGGCGCAAGGCCGCATTCACACGAGCACAACGACCGTTGCCGTCATGCCCGAAGCCGAAGAAGTGGACGTGCAAATCAATCCCGACGAAATCGAGATTAATGTCTGTCGCGCGTCCGGCAAAGGCGGTCAAGGCGTGAACACCACGGATTCTGCCGTGCAAATCATCCACAAACCGACCGGCATGATTGTTCGTTGCGCGGATCAGCGTTCGCAGCAAAAAAATAAAATCCAGGCGTTGAACGTTTTGCGCTCGCGTTTGCTGGACCGGAAAATCGCCGAGGAAGACGCGAAATACGCCGCGTTCCGCAAAGACCAGGTCGGCACCGGCGAACGCAGCGAAAAAAATCGCACCTACAATTTTCCGCAGAACCGCGTCACGGATCATCGCATCGAAGTGACGCTTTACAATCTATCCAACGTGATTGACGGCGATCTTGACGGCTTGATTGAGCCATTGATGACGCACGACATGGAAGAAAAACTGGCGAGTTTGCAGGTATAAATTTATGGAAATCAAAGGACTTGTTTTCGATTGCGACGGAACGCTGGCTGACACGATGCCGTTGCACTGGCGTGCATGGCAGGTTGTGACGGGCAAATACAAATTGCATTTTCCCGAGGACCGTTTTTACGCGCTCGGCGGCGTGCCTTCGCGCGACATCTTGAAAATGCTCTCGCAAGAACAAGGCGTTTCGCTCAATCACATCGAAGCGGCGCACGAAAAGGAAAATCATTATCTGCCATTGATGATGCAAGTAGAGCCGATTCACGCGGTTGTAGATATTGCAAAAGCGAATTATGGGAAAATTCCGTTGGCCGTCGCGTCTGGCGGCACGCAGCCGATCATCATCGGCGTGCTGGAACATCTGAAAATCCGGCATCTGTTCGACGCCGTTGTGACCAGCGAAATGGTGCAGCGTCAAAAACCCGCACCGGATATTTTTCTCGAAGCCGCGCGCCGCATCGGCATTGACCCGAAATTCTGCCGCGCCTACGAAGACACGGATCTGGGAATGCAAGCCATCCGCGATGCCGGCATGGATGCCGTGGATGTGCGGACGATGCTCTGACTCAAACGCGTTTTGGCGTTTTATGATTTCGTTTCAGTGTAAGAAGTAAAATTAAAACCATTACTAACGGCCAGACTGCATTGGCAAACCACGATAGCGTCATGCAGATATTGTATCCTATCACAAAAAAACTGCCGACATCGCCGCCACCAGAAGGTAAATTCCGGCCTCTGAAAAAAGCAGTCAGAATTGTGACGGCCAAAATGGCAAACAGTCCGCAAGCCAATTTCCAAGTCGCCGTGTTTTCAAAATGATTTGGATTCGGGACGCGTCCGCGCCGAATCATTGCGACCGACACAATGAGCGCGAATAAAGGAATCAGGTAAAAAAGTTCTACCCAGCTATAACTACTGGGATTCAGCCAGCTCGCGAGCAAGTCCTTCCAAGTCATAAACACATAACTTCCAACTAAACTGATGGCCATCCAAAAAAACCGCTCGCGCCAGACTATTTCTGGATTGGCTTTCACAAATTCTTCGCCAAGTTGTTGTGGCTTTCCAACACGCCTCCTCGCGAGCCAGAAAGATTCTTCTTCGTTCAAACCGCGTTTTTGAAATCCGGCGATGGCGTCGTGCAGATGCGTTTCCAATTCGCGTCGGACTTCCGTTGTGAGATTGGCTTGCGCGGCGAGTTCGGTGCGCCAGTTTTCAATGGCGGCGGTCAGATCGAAACGGGTTTGATTTTCCATAATTTGCTCAAGGTGTTGTGAACGGCCAGCCATTGCTGGCGTTCGGTTTTGAGGGCTTTGCGTCCGTCGGAACTCAGGGAATAATATTTCCGCTCGCGGCCGGTGTCGGCTTCCTTCCACTCGGATTCGATCAGGCCGTCGCGTTCCAGCCGGTGCAAAACGGGATAGAGCATGCCGTCGCTCCATTCGATCTCGCCGCCGCTCAACGCGCGCACCTGCTGGATGATCTCGTAACCG